>JAUZPS010000181.1 GCA_030705945.1 Bacillota bacterium | reverse complement strand
GGAAAATACGGAAGAAGCGCAATCAAGACTGGAAAATATACAGGAATTAATATCAGGAGCCATTGAATTTGAGGAAAGGGAAGAGGATAAGAGCCTTGGGGCGTATCTGGCTAATATTTCCCTTGTAGCGGATATTGATAATCTTGATGAAGAACGCAACAACGTCGTATTGATGACGCTGCACAGCGCTAAGGGCCTTGAATTTCCAGCTGTTTTCATGGTTGGAATGGAGGAAGGTATATTTCCGGGTTACCGCTCCGCCACCGATGAGAATGAACTGGAGGAAGAAAGAAGACTTTGTTATGTAGGTATAACAAGAGCCAAAAAAAGGCTGTATATGACCAGCACTTTAAGCAGAACTTTATTTGGAAATACGACATACAATAAGGCTTCAAGATTTCTCAAAGAAATCCCCGGCGAACTTATTGAAGGCTATGGAAGGTCTGAGCCTAAATCAAAAACTATTATGAGCTACTCTACCGGTAATTCAAGCTCAGGATTTTCAAAACCAGCAGGAGGAGCTGCAGGAACTCAGAAGGATTCAGGATTCACATTCCCCAGAACTTTTAATCTGACAGATGTCGGCGCTGCAAAAACTCAAGGGGCAAAGATTGATTTCAAGGTGGGAGATAAGGTTGGACATAAGAAGTTCGGCGTTGGTGTAATAACATCAATGGAAAAGGAAAAAGATGACTATAAACTTGAAATACAGTTTGAAAATGTGGGAATGAAAAGGCTCATGGCCGCATTCGCCAATCTTACAAAAATCAGTTAGGCAAATTTAGCCTTGGATGTGATTAAGGGTGTTTTAAAAAAATCCTTGTTCAAGTTTTGTATTATGAAAACCAATTACATCAGGTTTTTGAAACGCCCACTTATAGATATCGAACTGATATAAGACTTTACAGTTCGGTATCTATAGTAAGTTTTGTTGGTACTGCGTAATTTATTTATTAGCGGCGATAAGTTTGTCAAGAGCCGCAATTTGCTCATCTGCTTGTTGTTTATAGCTAGGACCTGTCATACTGGCATATTTGAATTCATACTTTGCTTTCTCGTAATCTTTCGTATCGGAATAGATAAGGCCTAATAAAAAGTGACCGCTAGGAGTGTCAAGTTTTAATATAGTATTGGCATATTCAATTGCCTTATCAAATTTTTTCTGATAACTTTGGCATAAAGCCAGTTCCCAATAGACATCAACCTTTGTGGATTTTTCAGGATTCATGTCTAATATTTCATTAGCAAGCTTTGTGGCGTCATCCCATTTACCGCTGTCAGTATATTTTTCCAACTGGTCAACCTTTTTATCGAATTCTTCTTTATTGACTGTGGTTTTGTTAATACTGAAAAGTGATATTACTATCACGGTTGCCGCAAGTAGAACGACAATTGCGCCGGCAATTAAGATAATTGGTGTTTTGTTTTTTCCTTTTGCTTTTAAATTCATAATTTACCTCTCACCGCAGTTTTTTTCAACATTCATAAGTACTTCAAAAATTTCTTCTGGCGAGTTAACCAGAAAATCCGGGGATTCGGCAGCTAAAGCCTGGGATTTGTCAAAGCCCCAGGTTACGGCTATTATACCTAAATTACATTTCTTGCAAGCTAATATGTCTCTTACCTCGTCACCAACATATAACGTTTCTGATTTGTCCAGCTTGTATTTATTGATATATTTATTTATAGAGCTGTCTTTCCCAAAAAGGCTCTTAGATGAAACTATTTCATCAAATATAGAGATATTTTGTTTCTGAAAATATTCTGAAATTGTTTTGGCTGAATTGGAAGAAATTATGCCAAGTCTAATATTATTTTCTTTTAGTTTGTATAATACCTCTTTCATGCCATCTATCATTCCGATGGAACTAAGATGATTCTTGTAATTTTTCAGAACCCTGATAAAAAGATATTGTATCTTATAAAAAGGAATATTTAAGTGTTTGGCTTTTTCTGCATAAGAAAGATTACCTAAGTACTCAAGGTCAGTTTCCTCTATTTTATTGAAATTGTTTTCTTCGGCAATATCATTGTACAGATCAATAATAAGCTTCCTCGTGTTGACGATAGAGCCATCAAAGTCGAACAACATATTCTTTATCATCTTAACTGCTCCTGCTGTATTACTAATCTGCTCTCTCAAGCCCCATATCTGTTACTCAACAGATGTTAAATATATTTGTTGAATGTTAAAACTTTAATTTCTAAATAGTAAAATAGCTACTTATAATATTATAAACCATATTTCAACTCAGGTAAATGAATAATTGAATTTGTATTTACAATATAAGAGGGTGACCAACTCATAATTGATCACCCTCTTGAATACTAAATACCCAGTTGATAAGTTATTCTAAATTGATGGCTTAAATTCATAGCTTATATCTGAGCCAATAACAGTTACAAGGAGGTACTTTGCCTGGTTAGCAGCGTTTGCGGAATTTAAGCCTTTTATATCATATCCAGCAGTTGAAAAATACTTCACGCCGTTTTCTGTAACTGTTGAATTTGTAGTATTTTTATATATAACCCATACATTTTTGCCTTTTGTCTTCTGATAGTCTGAAAGTATATTCCTGAAAAGGTTTCCTTCCAGTCCATCGGAAAAGTTCTTGGGTGAGTCGGACATGAAAATGAAAATATTGTTGCCAGTGAAGGTGTTGAGTTTGTCCAAAAACCAACTCCATTGCTTAGGGTCAGTCAGCCTGAGTCCCTTTTTAGAGGTATCTAACTGTATTAACCTGCTGTTTTTAATATCCATAGCTTTATAATTACTGCTGGTTGTAATTGTATTTACTTTTATTTTACTTGTTATCTTATGAGTTCCGCTTCCAAGAAGGACGGCCATGTCACACAAGCTGCTGTTTGTTTTGTCCGCATACCTTTCAACCAAAAGCTTCTGAAGAAGGTTCTTAGGTTCGGAGGTTTGTCCAAAAACGCTGAAGCGGAAGGAGTTAGCGGTTTTTTTGTATGTTACGGTTTTATTGTAAGGATCCTTATATTTAGTGTCTTCAGGGATTTGGCCTGAAGTAAGGGCTGGATATGATGAGGACACTTGAGTTAAGTCATCTAAATATATGCTTCCGGAATCTGATACAGGGCTTACCTGAGCAAGGTAGATTCTTGTTAGCCGAGCAGGACCATCAATGCCGTCAAGTGATACCTCTAGGTATTTCCAACCTGACCAATTCATATCCTTTGTAAATTCAAGAATTTGTTTGCTTCCGGAAGAGTCATAAACTTCAGCTCTTAACCAGTTTGGAACGCTATGTGTGTTATAAACCCATAGCCCAAGCTTATCAGTATTAGGAGCCAGCGTTAAACCATTGCCGGGGAACACCATGTACGCAGCTCGCGTGCCCTCTGTATTTGTAAAATCATAGGTAAGTTTCCCGGAATAACTTCCCGAATTTGTATATTCGTTTGATATACTGTAATCGCCACCCAAACCTGTAGGGCTTGATATAAACGAGCCGTTAGCCTGCTCGAATCCATCAATGACTGTGCTTGCGCTTGAAGCTACAGAAACGCCGCAGTATGCATGAGTATTTCCAATAGAAGCATCGATAAAACCGGTACCCTGACCTGTAGCGCTGAAAGTATTGCCATTGAAGCTTCCGATATTGCCATTAACTGTCCAATTTATGTCTTGCGGGTTGATGGTTGAGGTAAATCCAGCTTTGTCTTTTCCAGTAGCAGAGAATTTTTTAGTGGCATTTAGCGGAAGTTTTAAAGATTGATAATTCAGGTTAATTTCTACCGGATTACCAAGAACATCTTCAGTGAATTCCGCGCTCAGATTTCCGACTGTTGCCTTAATGACAGCTTTCCCTGAGGATTTTGGATAAAAAGTATTTCCTTTAAAGCTTCCCTGTACTCCTGAAGCGCTGAAAGTTATCTGGTTCGGGTCCAAAGTAATGGGGTTTAGGTATCTGTCATAACCTGAAACAGTGAAGCTTCTTGAACCATTTACAAACACGCTCTTATCATCGGTGTCAATAATTAGACCATTAAGCTCTGAGGGAGGAGCGATTGAGAATATTCCCAAGCCGGCAGCCACATACCTTTGCGCTCCGTCTGATGGACTATTTATAACAGACAGACCGCTGTCTCCAGGTTGACGGGCTACCATGGTGGTGGAACCGCCGCCGTCGAAATTGAGAGCATTATATGCTCCTTGACTTGCCAAAAAGTTTGCAAGCTCAGTCTGTGTCATTCCTATGCCAAGGTTTTGACGTCCGTCAACTGTAACGATAATGAGTTGGGTTCCACTTTTTGAGCAGCCTATAGCCGTTCTAGGCTGTCTTCCTGCGATATTCATTGAAAACTTGTCCGGTATTTTTCCATTTTTTAAAAGAATTGCGCTTCCTGTCATGGAAACAGCTAAATTACTCCAGTCGGGAGTGGTATTGATTGATAGTTTGACATCGTCGCCTATCTGGAAGTTGTTTGTTATTGCAGGTCCGTTGGCAGCGGTTGTAACAATTACAAAACCGTTTTGCGGTATTTCTACGGCAGGTTGGGAAAAACGCATATCGGTAATTTTCCCTTCAACTACAACAACCTCAAAGAGTTCTGGATTTTTATCCGACGAACCGATTGAAGTTTTTCCCCAACGCCTGTCCAGAACTGTAATGTCTTTATAGTTAACAGGACTTGGTTTATTGTATTGGGCTACGTCCACCATTTTTCCATTTGGAGCGACAAGCTTTATATTGGTTTTCCAGAAGTCAAAGGATACCTTTTTGGAGTTATCTATAGAAAAAGAGGCCATATGGTCTCCGGTGCTGTTATACCCTGTTACAGCGCTTATAATCTTACCCGATTCAACTATCGGACCGTCGACATACCCCTTATTATCCTTGCCAAGAGGGTTAAAGAAGCTGGAATTAATCGCTGCGACTGCTCCTCGAGCGTCAGCTAGGGCTTTTACCTGAGTAAGATTCATCAAAGAATCGGTATTTGTTAATGAGTCTACCTGGATATTAGGATTTCCCAGATCAACCTTTAATACGTCTATAGACTGCCAGCCATCGGTGGTGAATCTGGTAATTTTTTCGAGGGTTGCTCCAGAGGTTACATTTTCTTTTACAGATGTCTGATAAATTACACTTGAATCTGCAGATACATAATTTACGGGTATCAAAAACAATATTGTGATTACTGTGATTAATGCTATTGATTTTCTTATGTAATTCATTCCTGTTCATCTCCTTTTTATTCTTTCCACCCATCAATTTCCGCTCGCTTGATAGCGCCGAAAATGTTGGATTTAATATCTCTTTTTTCTTTAGCTAAATCATAGAGCATCTTTTTAATAGATTCTCTCTTTGTAAAACCGTCTACATGACATGGACTTTTAACAACCGTTAAGCCATTTTCCTTGACGAAAGCTTTAACTTCCTTTTCTTCAGCATATATAAGCGGTCTGATCATATGAAGATCCTTTTTGTCAAGATAGGTAACGGGTGAAAATGTATGTATGCGGCCTTCATAAAACGCGCTAAGAAGTAATGTTTCAATGACGTCATCCCTATGATGAGCGAGCGCGATTTTGTTGCAGCCCAATGACTTTGTAACATTGTGAAGGGCTCCTCGCCTCATATTAGCGCACAGGGAACATGGATTTTTTTCCTGCCTTGCTTCAAAGATAATCTTACCGATTAGTGTTTCTTCTATGGTATAGTTGACGCCAATACGCTTGCATAATTCCTTTACAGGAGTAAGGTCAAACTCGCCAATTCCCAATGTCAGTGTTATTGCTTCGAGCTCAAACTTTTTTGGGAAAAATTGCTGAAGCTGTCTTAGAACAACAAGCAGAGTAAGGCTGTCCTTTCCTCCCGAAACCCCTACTGCGACTCTGTCACCTTCCTTTATCATTTCATAATCCTGTATTGCCCGTCGTACTTGTCCTAAAATCCTACTGATAAGAAACACCTCTCTAGACTTATTTCATATTATATTATAATTCATATATTTATATGGCGCCATTACGGTTTTGTTACAATTCTAAAACTGATATATAATGGGGAACAATATAAAAATGCTCGGCGTAAGTAGTAGCAATATAACGCAAAATACAGGAATCAAGAGATAGGTTGTTATAAATTGAAATATAAGTGATATTTAGGCGTTGATAAAAATATAAGAGTGTAGTAAAATTCTTTTTGTCGCTTGAGAAACGGGGTGTAGCGCAGTTGGTAGCGCGCTTGGTTTGGGACCAAGATGCCGGGGGTTCAAGTCCTCTCACCCCGACTAGTTATATTCAAGTTAACAGAAAGAGATAGGAATTAAATCCTATCTCTTTTTCGTTGTTCTTTGAAAGTTTCTTGTATTCTTGCATAATTCTAAGAGCTTCTTTACTGGGTTTTGGATATATTACTGCGTGTCTGGCATCTTCCTCTGTACTAAATAGATAAAAAGCAATTAATCTTTTACATTTGCCTATCGCAAAATAACGTTAAAGCGTTCGTTATTTTGCTCCGTCAAATGTAAGATTAATAGTGCTTTTTATATAGATGGTTAAGTTATTTCCAATTTACAGTATAAACGTAAATTTAAGCAAATTCAATTTTACCTTACAAATATTTATTCTCATCTTTTTTAAACAATACTTTAATATACAATTTTCTCCATTTTAATTAAGGATAAGGGAAAACTTTATAAAAAATTTTTCCATTCGGTGAGATTTGAAAAAATTATATTATATAATCGGCATGTAATTAAGTATACGCCTTAATAAAAAATGATAAAAGGAGGAGATGACAAAAATTATAGATATCAGTATTAATATAACAGTATAAAGTAGTTTACCAAAAAATGAGGAGGAGTTATTTATGAAAAAGCAAAAGAAAATCTCAGCACTTGTATCTATTTTCTTTATTATTCAATGCCTAAGTTCAGTGTTTTTTGTATCAACTTCTTATGCAGCTACCATGACTTATGAGGCAGAAGCAGGTTTACTTGCCCGTGGCGCGCAAATCTCTAACGGAACTTATGTCAGTAATATTGGAAAATTTAACTCAGATAATGGTACAGTTAGCCTAAATATCAGTGTTCCAAGTAATGGAGTTTATGATTTTGCAATCCGTTATTTTTCAGGAGAAGACAGAAGTATGTGGATTAGGGTTAATAATAACAAAGGTTATTTTGCAGGCAACTTTAATTCAGGATATTATTGGAGCACAAAGACCTGTAGTGTTTATTTAACTGCAGGAACCAATACAGTTACATTTTACAATGACAAGAGCATGGCGCCAGATTTAGACAAGATAACTGTAAGTACAGGTCTAGTAAACACTGATATTCCTACAGTCCCAACCGATGTAGTGGCAAGCTATTCCGGTAATGGTACAATTGTTGGCTGGAATGATTCTTCTGTTAGTGTTCTAAATGCCCCTATTACTTATTCAGTTTATAGAAACGAAACATATTTAGGAGATACAAGTTATACAAGTTTTTCGCAGAAAAATGTTCCAACAGGAGTATACACTTATAAAATATCTGCCAAATGTACTTTAAACAATAAGATCTCTTCCCAAAGCTCTCCTGCCGGTGTTATTGTATCTGGAACTCCACTTATAAAAAATGCTGATTTTGAGGTAAACAACTATGATTGGGTTAAAACTCCTGGAAGTTCCGGCACTGCTGCTATTAAATTTGAACCCGGAAAAGGTATAAATAACTCAAATTGTTTCAGTATATCTGCAACATCACCGGATCATGTATCTTTATTTCAAACAGTCACCTTACAACCCAATAAACCATATGTTTTGTATGCCTATGTAAAAGCAGAAAATGTAAATGTGTTTGAATGGAATAATATTGGTCCAACAATCAGCATTTATAATACTTGGACACGTGCAGATTCATCTACAATATTTAACAACTATAATTGGAAGCAAATTATGATGAACTTCCAGGCTCCTGCTGATGGTAAAGTTCAGATCGCATGCAGCCTTGGATACTGGAATAACACTACCACCGGAAAAGCATACTTCGATAATATCATAATAGCTCCTGATAATAGCGTTGAAAGAAAAGATGGCAGCTATGTATTCCTAAATCTTGAGAAAACAGATATAACTGCAATCACCAGCAATAATTATTCCCAATGGGTAAGTCGTCTTGACTCGGCATATTTGAAATATAGTGAACTCGTGGGCAGTTTACCTTTTAATGGTTCTAAAATAGGTATTCTATCGGTTCATCAAGATCCAGGCGGATGGGCAGTCGCAGGTAACCCAATTTTATGGAGTCAGGGTTATGTAAAAGGTGAATTGCAGAATATCAATAATTATGATACATGGTCATTTGGAATCTTACATGAAATAGGTCATACTTTCGATGTAACATATGCTGGTACCAATAAGAATGAATGTGGTTGGAATTTTGATG
>JAUZPS010000180.1 GCA_030705945.1 Bacillota bacterium | reverse complement strand
GGCTACATATTGTAGAAATTTCCATGTGATAATATTTTTATATATAGGAATAATAATTTTATATTAAAATCAATTAATCTTTTACATTTTGCTTGTTAAATGTAAGATTAAGATCGCTTTTAATATAGATAACGGATTGTAAAATCAGTTTCAAATTACCCATATATACTTTTTCTTCTGTTAACTTTTTGTAATGTATTTACAATCCGTTATTCAATATTTAACGATTTAAGCAGATATACTCAACATTTGTTACGTTATAAATATCGAGCAGTAAAACTAGTTCTACAGTAAATTTTTATCGGAAAGGAAAGATAACAAAAATGAATAATTTGTCAACCAAAGAACTTGGTTATATAAATGACATGCTTTCATGGGAGCTGTTGTCCTGTAAAAAATGTTTTCAATATGCCAATCAGGAAACTAATCCTGTATATCGCCAGGCTTTTTTTGATACTTCTAAAATGCTTCAGCAGAATTATACTCATCTTTTGGAAGCTGTCGGAAAAATAAATAGCTCGCAAGGAGGCCAGACTCACTAATGATATCTGAATCAACAGTAACATCAAAATCAGGAGTACAGAAAATTGGAAAACCAGTGTCAAATGAACTACCCACTGTAAAAGACGCAAATATTAACTTAAGAGACCGATTAAATGACATTTTAACGACTGAAAAACACAACCTGGTAAACTATCAGATCGCAATAAATGAACTTATTAATGAGGATTTAAAACAATGCGCTATAGACAACCGTAACAGGCACCAGGATTTTCATAATAGACTTTTTATTGAATTATTCAATCTTGGCGAATACCAGGCCGATATAGCGTCAGCTCCACAGATTAAAGATACCTATGAAGTCTTTAATAATTATAAAACCCAACTGCCATATAAGCAATAAAACAATGCAGTATCAACAAAAACATATTTCTTCAACATATAAAAAATAGCTATGCTGCAGTAAGCATAGCTATTTTTTATATGTCAATTATTAGGAGAGAGGTAATCAAAATAATCAAAAAGATCTTTTAATTAGCTTCACTATATATATTCGTGAAAAAAATGTTTTTATGTCGTTAAAATCAATTTTTTGTTATAAAAATTTCAAAAATGACTAAAATTCGTTTGACAATCATTAGGATTTTATGTTATCTTAAAATCAAATCCTAATGAAATTATTTTCCTTTAATTCCAATTAGTTTGCAACATCTGCAATTTCAAAAAATACAAATTTTGCCAGGAGATACAATTATGTTTAAATCAATAAAGACAGCAATAATATTTACTGTTTTCTTTAGTCTGTTCATAATTTTAATTTCTACCAAATGCTATGCCCAAACATCGTCCTATAAGGTCTTTCTAGATCAAAGAGATCTTACTCCAGGCACGCAGCCAATAAACATTAAAGGAAGGATAATGTTGCCGGTACGTAAACTTCTTGAGTTTATTGACGCTGATTTCGAATGGGTTCCCGAAAAGAAAATCATCCTGATCACAGATGGTCACAAAAACATCGAATTATGGGCTAACAGCAAAATTTCCCTAGTGAATGGAAAGAAAATTATGCTTGATGTTCCCGCCATAATCAGAAATGGCAGGACTTATGTACCAATAAGGTTCTTAGCTGAAGCTTTAGAAATGACTGTGTATTGGGATGAAGCTTTAAATACAGTAACCATTAAACGAAAGACTCAATCTAATATAGAGCCTTCCGATAATAATCCAGAAGCTGATTCAGAGGAGTATATTGATTCACCTACCCCTACCGAAGAAGTTAATGAGACTCCTACACCCAGTCCAAACGATACCCCTGTGACTGATAATGACGCTTCCAGCAGCAATAACTCTCCTGTCTCTACACCATTGGTCTCTACACCATCGGTCTCTCAACCTGTGATTGAAAATATAAAAGCAACAATAAATGGCGAAGATCTGGACTACCAATTTATAGGCGCGAGACTTATTGATATTGGAGGTACTTTATATGCTGATCGTCTCTTTACCTTAGTGTCTTTAAGAGTTTATTGCGTTAACAATCCAGATACCAAAGAGTACCAGTTGATATATTACACAGATGAAAATGAGGAAAATTACATAGTTTTAAAAACCAAACCCGTACAAGAACAATGGATTCCTATACTTGACGTATGCAAGGAATTAAACCTTAATTGCGAATATACCAATAGTACACTAAGTATTACAGAAGATGCAGGCTCAGAAAATGACTATCTTCTTGACAGCAGCTATGGTAAGGAGAATTAACTCAACTCTCCCACATCATTATTATTCTTGCAGGCCATATACGCATAATAATACACCTATCAAATTTATATACAAATATAGTTGAATTTGTGGATGTTTTTGTGGATGTTTAATTTGAAGTGGGAAATTTGAGTAAGTAATAAAAAATCATGACCAGCATTTGGAACTAATAATGCCAGAACTATTGTATTCTTACATTGGATACGATACTATAACTAATGAGAATATTAATAAAATGAATATATATAGGTGGCCGCTATGAATATTGAACAAATCAGAGATCTTACCCTCAAAGTAAAGCAAAATATAAGCAAAGTTATAGTCGGTAAAGACGGCGCAATTGATTTATTAATGGTAGCGTTGATTTCATCGGGACATATTCTTTTAGAAGATGTTCCCGGAATGGGTAAAACCCTTCTGGCTAAAGCCGCTGCAAAATCCTTAGACTGTTCCTTTAAAAGGATTCAGTTTACGCCTGATCTGCTGCCTTCTGATTTGACAGGCATCAACTTCTACAATCAAAAAAACTGCGAATTTCAATTCCGGCCTGGTCCAGTTTTTTCAAATATTTTACTGGCCGATGAAATTAACAGGGCTACGCCAAGAACACAA
Organism: Bacillota bacterium; assembly: GCA_030705945.1. Classification (GTDB taxonomy): domain Bacteria; phylum Bacillota; class Clostridia; order Acetivibrionales; family DSM-2933; genus Pseudobacteroides. The sequence goes on along the minus strand of JAUZPS010000180.1, from coordinate 5,527 downwards.
TCAAGCTTATTGGAATGCATGGAAGAACGACAGGTGACCATGGACGGTGAAACACGTACATTAAGTAAGCCGTTTATTGTCATAGCCACTCAGAACCCCGTAGAAATACAAGGCACCTTTCCCTTACCTGAAGCTCAGTTAGACAGATTTCTTTTAAAGATTTCAATGGGCTACCCCGCTTTTGAGGAGGGAATACAAATCCTGAAACGGTTTAATGGAGGAGATCCTTTACACGAAATTTCTCCTGTCGCGGGTTTAGCTGAGGTCATTGAAGCTCAGAATTCCTATAATAAGGTTTATGTCAGTGATGACATGCTTAAATATATGCTAGAAGTTGTTGAAAAAACAAGAAAACACCCTGACATTTTGCTAGGAGCCAGTCCACGCGCCAGCCAGGCGCTCTTAAAGGCTTGCCAGGTATATGCGATAATACAGGGACGGAGTTACTTGCTTCCTGATGACGTAAAATACCTTGTTAAGCCTGTTTTAGCTCACAGACTCATTCTTAAAAATACATTACAGAACAGAAATAATAATGCAGACATCATTCTAAATCAAATCCTTTTGGATACTGATGTTCCCTCTGAAGAAAAATTGGCGGGAAAATCAGTATAGGCAGTATCAAAAAACTTAACAAGTTGGCATTTCAAAAACTTGATATAGTGGATTTTAATCATAAAAACTTGAACAAGGAATTTTTTGAAACGCCATTATTAAGTTTATTACAATATGTCAGAGGAGGAGCTGTTTTAAATGAATGTTGCTCTCTTAATTATTTCAACAATACTTATCGTGTATATACAATCCAGAATATATAGGCGTTGGGGGCTAAAAAGCGTAGAATATTCCAGATCCTTTGATGCTTCTCATGTCTTTGAAGGCGAAGACGCCCATATGATTGAGATTGTATCAAACCAAAAGCTTTTACCAGTTTTATGGCTTCAGTTAGAGTCTGAAATTGACAGTAACCTCAAATTCCAGCGGCAAAACAATCTCGATATAAAACACAAGCAATTCCACAAAAGCTTTTTTACCTTGATGCCATATACAAAAATAACCCGCAGACATTCGTTAAACTGCGCCAAAAGAGGACATTACGAGCTTAAATCAGCAGTATTATCCTGTAATGACGCTTTTAACATAATACAAACTTATAGGGAATTATCGCTATCTGCAAACATAACAGTATATCCAAAGGTACTGCCCATTGATAAACTCCAACTGCCTAATAGCAGCTGGCTTGGCGATATTGTTGTTAAACGCTGGATAGTCGACGACCCATTTATGATATCTGGCATAAGGGATTATCAATATGGCGACTCAATGAACCGGATCAATTGGAAATCAACGGCTCGCGCCGGTAGTTTAAAAGTATATAATTCTGATTACACTTCGAACACAAAAATCGTTATACTTCTTAATATTCAAGCTGATGAAAACTCATGGGACAGTTCCACAGATAACGAATTAATGGAAAAAGCCATCTCAATCTGCGCGTCTATTGCAAATTATACTTTATCCAAATCAATAGAAACCGGCTTCGGCTGCAACAGCCATAATTCTCACAGTTCATCTGACCCTGTATATATACCTGCCCATTTTGGCAACGAGCATATTTATTGCATACTTGAATCCATGGCAGTTATGCAGCTTAAGAGATCGGTTCTTTTTCATATATTTCTGGAAAATCTTCTAGATAAGGATATAAAAAATACAGATTTTTTGATTGTTACAGCTTTTATTGATGAACATATAGAAAAAAGCATACAGAGAATGAAAGATCAGGGTAACAAAGTAGAAGTATTAAATCTTTATGATACTGAAATATATAAAAAGCGCTATTAATCTTACATTTGACTATCACAAAATAACGAACGCTTTAACGTTATTTTGTGATAGTCAAATGTAAGAGATTAATCGCTTTTTATATATAAATTTTATATACGCTCGCTTTGACAAATCCCGCTTCATCTCTCGCCCAAGCAACCTGGAAAAGCCCTTTCTCGGTTGTTCAGCGAAACGAATAAAATTAGTTTCTACTGTTTGATATCTATTGAAAGAAGGATGATTCTAGTGCCAAAAGTTTTAAAACATACTCTTATAAAGTTTATGCAGTCTATCATAGAGCTTTTATTTCTGTTTCCCATAATAATTCTAGTCAGTTCCGCCTGCTTTTCTGATAGACAGATGATAATCGTATTTTGCGCGCTTCCCGCTTTCTATTTAACAGGCATTGTGACTTGCAACATTATAAAAAACAAGTCTAATTTCTTCTATATAATAATTGGACTTACGGTAGGAATCCTATTTTCAGTTTCTATTTTTGGTTTTGGCAATCCATTTTTAATTTTTTACTTCTCAATAATAACTGCATTTTCAGTTTTCAGAGGTGTACGTATATATAATTCAAGCTGGCTTAGCCAATCCCCCATACCTTCTTTTACACCGCTTTTTGCTATATATTTCATTATGTATTTTGTGTTTCTGGTGATAAATCAGCTACAACCATATTTAAAATTATTTAATATCTGTACAATATTAATGGTGTTTGTATTCCTTTTGATATGCAGTTTCGATCAGTTAAAGCTTGCTTTTTATAAAAATGGGGGTAAAAACTTTATACCTTCTGCCCTTTTACGATTTAACATAATTGCAATGTTGCTTATATTTTTGCTTATTATATTTGTTGCTCGGTTTAAGCCGTTATGGAATATAATTCTTTTTGCAGTGAAAATGATATTATACGCAGTTTATAGTTTTTATTCCCATCTATTTATTGGTTCAGGCGGCTCTAGCAAAGTAGAAAACAATGATATAAGATTGTTTCCCAAGCCTGAATATAACATTTCCTACCTTGAAACGTTAGGAAAACTTGTTAACATTATCATAATCGCGCTTTTCTCAGTTTTAACTTTATATTTAATTTTTAAGCTTACCATGGCTATTTTAAAATGGTTTTACTCAAAATCGGAAGCGAGAAAGTCACAGGACAGCAAACTTGGATATACAGATGAAAAAGAAGTGATTTTAAAATCCCATTCTGGTTTTCTTGCAAATATGAAAAAAAGACTATCAAATTTTGATTATAAGGAAGTTCATTTAAACGATCTTAAAACCAGCAGAGATAAAGTCCGTTTCATTTACAGACAAAAAATAATGTCTTTTATAAAAAAAGGCTATGTTTTCAAAGGTTATCTTAGCCCAAATGAGCATGCAAATGAACTTAACGCTAAATACGATGAAAATATTTCTGATTTAACAAGCTTATACAATAAGGCTCGCTACAGTAATGACGATATAGAAGATAAGGATATAGAAGCTTTAAATCTGAATAAAACCCGACAAAATATATAATCCTCACCCCTTCATAATGCTATAGACAAGTAGCAAAACTTATCCTTAGATAAATTTTGCTACTTGAACTTTTACTGGAGTTTTTTCATTGATTAGTTTCGATTAATTCTAATCTGCATTTATGTCTTTAATATTAGTTTTAACCTTTTCTTTGAACATCTTTATCAATTCATCTTTGGTCTTAATCTTGCCTGCCAGATAAGACCTCATAACATCGTCAAAAGCTTTTTCTATGATATCGTCATTTGGTGTGAGAATCGATCCGTTGATGTCCTTGACGAAAGGTTCATAGAATTTGAACAGGTTAGTTCCAACTATTTTACTATCTTCAGGAGCTCCGCCATTTATAACTTCCAGATTATTCGGGAAATCCTGATTTTCAATAGCCCACTTTTTCATTTCTTCTTTATCGGATGTAAAGAATTTGACAAATTGCCATGCAAGGTCTTGTTTTTCTGACTTGCCATATACTCCAAACCAAGTTCCTCCCCAGAAATAATTGAATGGCGGCCTTGCTATTCCCCATCTTCCTCCATCAGCCGCTTTCTTGTCATTTGAACCTATGATCCATGGAACTCCCCAAGTAGGGCAAGCCCAAACCATAGCCTTATCTTCTGCAGCCACTGCAGATGACCAACCTGGTGTAAACTGATCAAGCGCGGCTTCATACTTGTTATCCCTTAATGTCTTAGCAAAATCAATAAAGTCTGTCACTTTTTTATCCAGTGTAAGTTTGTTATCAACAACCCAACCTTGGCTGCGGCTTCCTAGATACATTTTCTTAGGCTCTTCCCATGATGGAAATAAGGATACCTTTCCGTTGCTCTTTTCCTTTAATGTCTTAGCAGTCTGCAGCATCTTTTCCTCAGATGAAAGCATATCTGCAATAACACTAGGATCATCAGTCCCTAAATATTGTTTTGCGGCTGCCTTCTTGTATGCAATTGCTCCTGCGGCTGCCTGATGCGACAAAGCTCTTAGTACTCCGTTTTTATCTGTCCCGACCTGAACTGTGTATGGTATCATGTTCTTTGTAATATCGCTTGCTCTTTTCGTTATATCAGCATATGCGTCAGGCATTTCGACCAATCTTTTGACAAATGCAGACTCGGCTGAGAATACATCAGGAACTCCTACGCCCGATCTAAGCGCGGCTGATAACTTATTCATGTACTGGGAATCTCTGTCAGATATTATTGAAAGATTAACCTTAACATTAGGATATACCTTATTGAACGCCTCAACAATCTTCGGTCCTTCACTGCTGTTAAAATGCCAGAAGTTGATTTCACCTTTGTATGAACTAGGGCTTTTCTGATCATTAGAGCTTCCATCAGGCGAGTCAACTTTTGAATTAGTATCTGACGCAGGCGGCGACGAAGGCTGCTGGTCATTTTGAGGCATATCACATGCCGCCAATGCTCCGGACATCATAGAAATACATACACTCACAGCTAATAGATTTTTTAGTTTTTTCATTATAGTTCCCTCCTCAAATTTCTTAATCTGATTCATGCCTCTACCAAGCTTGGTAACAAGGTTTTAAATAAGGGGTTTTATATTTGATTTGATATAAGATGCAGCTCCGGAACCGCATCTTTAAAATTTTATAAAAATTAAATAAATTTAGCTTGCAAGCTCTGCCATTAACTGCACAGTTGTAATCTTAGGTAATTCGTTTTTGTATTTATAATAATATGTTATGCCTCAAGGCCCTATATATCAAGCAATTATATTGCTCAATTCACTTATCGCATTTATTTAAACACCAAAAGAAAATACGCATATTATTCCAATTTAATAGGTAATATTTTGAAGTCTATTAGCAAGAATTTAACAAATTGCCGGCTTTAGAAGGGTTTCATACTGAATCTGACGAGTTTCATACAATATTTTACACGGATAAGTTCAATTTTTTATACTAAAATATTGTTTATTTATAAATCATTGTGAGAATTTTGCAAAAATCAGGCTTTTGCAATGGACCTAATAAGGGCGCTTCAAAAAATTCCTTGTTCAAGTTTATATGACAAAAACCCATTATATCAAGTTTTTGAAACGACCAGTTGCTAAGTTTTTTTGATACTATATAAAAAGCAATTAATCTTTTACATTTGCCTATCGCAAAATAACGTTAAAGCGTTCGTTATTTTGCTCCGTCAAATGTAAGATT
>JAUZPS010000018.1 GCA_030705945.1 Bacillota bacterium | reverse complement strand
GTTTGCAACCGGTATTGTTACTATATCTCCAGCATCTGCTGACTTAAACTCTAATGCGCTGCTGTCATAGCTCAATACAAAGTTACAGTTATTTATGCCAAATGATGGCATATTCTTGAACTCTACTGGAACTACTACTTCCGATCCTGCTATCCCACTTACTTTTCCTATTATTACATCTACCTTGTTTGCAGGTGTTGCAGAAGGATTATTTGTTGTTGGAGTAACTGAACCAACATTTATACTACCTTCCTCAAAGATTGGATTAATTGAAGTTAAAGTCCCATTCAAGTCTCCTGAAAATTTTCCGACACTATCTACCTTTATTGGATAAATTCCATAAACTGCATTACTCTTTATCCTTAACTTAATATTAGCAAATACGCCATTATTTATAATCGGTGATTTCTGTTGGGTCTGGTCATTAAATAATAAGGAAACCACACCGTCGCTTTGCATACTTGCAAAATCAATTAATGAATCTTTTATTATACTTCCTGCATCTGTAGATACAAGTTCGAAATTATTCTTATCATATGATAGATTAAAGTCACAGTTATTAATTCCGAATGCGGGCACCCCATTAAATTCTATTGGAACGTTTACGACATCGCCAATAACTCCACTTACTTTTCCAATTTTAACATTCATATTATACATAGGCGTATTAGATGGAGTCGGCTCTAAAGTTATCTGAGGAGTGGATGTTGATGTACTTGTATTTGAAGGCAATTCAGTATCAACAGTATTAGTAACTTCAACAGTCCCGGTGATAAAATCAGCGTCAATGGATGTCATACTTCCTGATTCAATTCCTGAAAAAGACCCTAATGAATCAAGTTGTATATCGTATGTACCTGGAGTAGCATTACTCTTAATATTAAACTTCAAATTTGTGAAAATGCCATCTTCCTTAAAAGGCATTTGTCCTTGCGTAGAATCATTAAATAAGAACTTTACTTTATCCTCTGAAGGATTGTTGCTGCTGAAATTTGCAAGAGCTAACGGTACTTTTTCTCCTGCTTCAGCAGAAACAAATTCTAAAACATTAGTATTATACTTAAGAGTAAAATTACAATTATTAATACCCATTGATGGAATATTCTTTATAAAAACAGGTATAATAATTGTTGATCCTGCTATTCCCTTCTGTTTTCCGATTTCAACATTTATCTTCGGCTTATTAGATGTAGGTTTAGGTGTTGATATACTTGTAGGAGTATATACTGGTGTACTGGATGTGTCTCCAACAGTAACGCTTCCGTTAACGAAAGTTGGATTAATAGAATTCATCTGACTGTTAAGTAATCCTGAAAATGATCCTACTGTATCAATTTTTATATCAAATTTTCCGGCCGAAGCATCCGGCTTTATTTTGAATTTAATATTTGTAAAAATACCATCTTCTTTAATAGGCATTTGTCCTTGAGTAGAATCATTAAATAAGAACTTTATTTTACCATCTGAAAGAACGTTGCTGCTAAAATTCGCAACAGCTAACGGTACTTTTTCTCCTGCATCCGCTGAGTCAAATTCAAGCGCGTTTGCATCATATGATAATGTAAAGTTGCAATTGTTAACTCCTATTGTTGGGACTCCTTTAAATAATACCGGTATACTGACAATATTTCCTGCCTGCCCACTCGCCTCTCCAATTTCAACAGTTATTGAATATTTATTTGTAGAGTTTGTTGGAGTATTCACAGGTATATTAGTTGGAGTTGCGCTATTTATTATATCAACTACAGATACACTTCCACTAGAAAACTCTGTATCAATAGATTTTAGGCCATTTGCAATTTTCCCTGAAAAAGAGCCTACTTTAGATAATTCAACTTTATACTCACCTTCAGAGACGCTATTTTTTACTCTAAACTTAATGCTTGCAAATACACCACTAGTTTTAATGGGTCTATCTCCTTGAGATGAATCATTGTACAAGAATTTTATTATCCCATCAGATGAACTATTACTAACATAATCAGCTATTGGTAATGGAACTATACTACCTGCTTCTGTAGATACAAATTCCAAAGCATTAGTATCATATGATAACGAAAAATTACAATTATTAATTCCTATATCAGGTATATCGCTAAAGGTAACAGGAACACTCACTTCTGATCCCGCTACTCCTTGGACCTTGCCTATGTTTACTTTTAACGCGTTTTCTAAAATATCTGAAACAATAATAGATCCTGATGTAAAAATCGGATTTATTGGTGACATTCCACTATTAGTCATTCCTGAAAAAGAGCCATAGTTTGTAATGGTAAAGTTACTTGTGCCATTTGGAGCATTACTCTTAATTTTAAACTTTACATTTGCAAATAGCCCATCACTTTTGATAGGCATATCTTTTTGTGTTGCATCATTAAATAAAAACTTAATGGTATCCTCAGTATTATTGCTACTCAAATTAGCTTGCGGCAATGTAACTATATCGCCAGCATCTGTAGATACAAACTCTAAAATATTCGAATCATACTTAAATGTAAAATCACAGTTATTAATACCAATATCAGGTACATTAATGAAATTTATTGGAATATTGATGATACTACCTGGTGTTCCTTGAGCGGAGCCTATTACGACATTTAACTGAGGTGTTGCTGCAAACTGAGTAGTAAAGGATGATATAATATAGCATACTGCTAATATTACAGATAGAATTTTACGTTTTAATCTCGGGTTCTGCAATTAAATTCTCCCCCTTCATGAAATCTAACAAACTAGAATATTAAGTATTCCCGAAACAATGTTTCGGGAATACTTAATTTTATGCTGCTTATTTATGAATTATAATTATTATTTTTGTCCAGGGAATTTAGCTATCATTCCAATTAAATACTGTCTCATGTATGCATAGTCATCGGAATCGAAGTTAGTATCTCCATCGACATCAGCTGCTACCAATCCATTTACACTATCAGGGAAAACAGCTATCTTTCCGATCAAGTATTGTCTCATATAAGCATAGTCATCTGAATCAACTTTTCCATTACCGTCAACATCGCCTAATACAACAGTTATGCCGCTGTCTGGATAGATTGCTTCAGGTTGAATTACTTTATATGCGCTTGATCCATATTGTATACCATCCCAGTCAAATACCATTGTTCCATCTACTGCATTTTTCATGCTGCTTCCATTTTCAAATGAAATCAAATTCAATCCATTAGCAGGTATTGCCTGGAGAACTTTGAATGTTATTACTGCCACTGAACCTGAACTTTCTGCCTTGCCAGAAGTCTTATATGCTGCCAGACTCATATAAATTCTTCCGAAGTTCAGAATTCCATTTTCAATTTCATTAGCTGCCATATCAGTTGGGCTGAATCTACCCTGTAATAATGTGCCATAATCTGGTGATGTTGATGTATTATATGGAGCATTTAATGATGTATCCCAAGGTTGCAAGTAAGTAGTGTTATACTTGATATTGAATTGGTAACCAGAAAAGTTTGGTATTTTGTCAATGCTAATTGTAGCTTTGATCTGATCGCCAACTTTTACTTTTGTCTTATCAAATGTTACTGTTACTTTGCCATCTACAGGTGTTGTTGGTATAGGAGTATTAGTTGGTGTATTAGTTACTGTATTGGTTGGTGTATTAGTTGGAGTATTAGTTGGTGTATTAGTTGCTGTATTGGTATTGGTTGGTGTATTTGAAGTAACATCGTTGATTGCTGGAGCCTGAGTTACTTTGTAGCTAGCTAACTGTAATCCATCCCAGTCAAATAACATTGTACCGTCTACAGCATTTGATAAGCTAGCTGCATTGGTTAATGTGATATTTGTCTTTGTATTCTTCAATACTTTGAATGAAATTACTGCTATCGAACCAGTATTTTCTGCAATTCCTGATGCTTTGTATGCTGTCATTGACATATATGTTCTACCAAATGTAAGTGTTCCATTTGTAAGATCGTTTTGTGCCATTTCTGTTGGGCTGTATCTCTTCTGCAACAATGTGCCAAGTTCTGGAGTTGATGCTGAATCATATGGAGTTCCATCTGAATATACAGGTTGTAAAACTGTCGGATCATATTTGAGATTTGCCTGATATCCTGAGACGTTGTCAAATCCCTTCACATTGATTGTTGCTGTGATAATCTGACCAACTGCTGCTGTTGCCTTATCCAATGTAACATATACTTCACCTTTTAAGTTAGTAGGCACTGGTGTATCTGTTGGCTTAGCTGTAGTTACTACTGGTGTAGTTGTATCTGTTGGCTTAGCTGTAGTTACTACTGGTGTACTATTATCGTTAATTGCTGGAGCCTGAGTTACTTTGTAATTAGCTAACTGTAATCCATCCCAGTCAAATAACATTGTACCGCTTACAGCATTTGATAAGCTAGCTGAATTAGTTAATGTAATATTTGTCTTTGTATTCTTCAATACTTTGAATGAAATTACTGCTATTGAACCAGTATTTTCTGCAACTCCTGATGCTTTGTATGAGGTCATTGACATATATGATCTACCAAATGAAAGTATTCCGTTTGTAAGATCATTTAATGCCATTTCTGTTGGGCTGTATCTCTTCTGCAACAATGTGCCAAGTTCTGGAGTTGATGTTGCATCATATGGAGTTCCATCTGAATATACAGGTTGTAAAACTGTCGGATCATATTTGAGATTTGCCTGATATCCTGCGATGCTGTCAAATTCCTTCACATTAATTGTTGCTGTAACTATATCTCCAACTGCTGCTGTTGTCTTATCCAGTGTAACATTTAATTCACCTTTTGTTACTACTGTACCAACGCTGAAATCTGGAGCTTGAACAACAGTATAGCCAGCTAACTGAGAGCCAGTCCAGTCAAATACCATTGTTCCATCTACTGGACTTGTAAGGCTTGATGCATTTGTTAACTTAATGCTTGTTGAAGTTGTAGCTTTTAATGCTTTAAAGCGAATAACTGCTATTGAACCATTTGATTCACCTGAACCAGAATTCTTATAGCTGTCTAATGACATGTATATTCTACCAAATGTAAGTGTACCATTTGCTATACTATTTGATCCCATGTCAGTAGGGCTGTATCTCTTCTGTAACAATGTGCCATATTCTGGTACTGATGTATCATCATATGCTGTTCCATCTTCAAAAACTGGTTTTAATACTGTTGGGTCATATTTAATATTTGCTTGATATCCTGCAAAGTTGCTGATATCTTGAATGCTAATTGTAGCTGTGATTATACCGTTAACATCTACATTTGTTTTATCCAAGCTCATTACTACTTTACCATTTGACTGAACAGGTGTGTTAGATGGTGAAGCAATTGTGTTTGTTGGTGTATCTACAGGTCTATTTGTTGGAGTATTAGTATTTGTTGGAGTGTTCGATACTACTGATCCTCTTGGTTCTTTACCGTAAACAAGCGCCCCATTGTAGTATACAGTTATGTTTTGGTTATCAACTAATGAACTTGTTGCTCCTGTATATGAATAGTCGTTTGATTGATCAAAGTTTGACCAGTCAGCTTTTGCAACTCTTGTATTAATTGTAACTTCAGATTGCTTTGGCCACTGTGAGCCAGCTGCTGAAAGCGTTCCAGAAGCCAATTTAATTTCAAGATATTTGTTAGCAGTTGAAGTTGCAGGTGAATAATCATTGAAGGTTCCTGTAGCTGATCCTATGCTTACATAATCTGAATAGAAAGACAATGCTTTGTCATCATCTTTTGTATAGTAGTATCTGATTGTAACCTTTGATAAATCATATTCGCTTGATCCAGTATTCTGTAACTTCAAGTTAACAGACATCTGACCTGCGCTTGCTGCAGTTCCGTTATTGCTGTACGTCAACTTTATGTCTCCAGCAACTGAAGGAACTGGCGTGTTTGTAGGAATAAATATTGTTGGTGTATTTGTATTTGTACTTGTACTTGAAGGAGGGTTAGTTGATGTAACTACTCCATTCAATGAAGAAGCCTGAGTTACTTTATAACCTGATAACTGAGTGCCTGACCAGTCAAACAACATTGTTCCGTCTACTGGGCTTGTTAAGCTTGCTGCATTTTGTAAGAGTATTGCTGTTCCAGTAACTTTCAATACTTTAAATCTTACAATTGCAATTGTTCCTGTTGTTTCAGCTACGCCTGAAGTCTTGTATGAATCTAATCCCATATAGATTCTTCCAAATGTCAATGTACCTTTTACAAGATCATTTGACGCCATATCAGTTGGTGAATATCTCTTCTGTAATAATGCGCCATATTCTGGCACTGATGCGCTGTCATATAACCCGCCATCTGAATATACTGGTTGTAATACTGATGGATCATATTTAATGTTTGCCTGATATCCTGCAAAACCTGCGATATCTTTAACGCTGATTGTTGCAGTTACTATGTCGCCTATTGAAGCTGTTGTCTTGTCTAATGTTACGCTTACACCTGAACCGGATACTACTGGTGTATTTATTATAACGCTAGTTGGTGTAGGAGGATTAGTTGATGCAACTACTCCATTTAATGAAGGAGCCTGAGTTACCTTATAACCTGACAACTGAGTGCCTGACCAGTCAAATAACATTGTGCCGTCTACTGGACTTGTCAAGCTTGCTGTATTCTGCAAACGTATTGCTGTTGCAGTTGTCTTTAATACTTTGAATGAAATTACTGCTATGGATCCAGTTGTTTCAGCAACACCTGAATTCTTGTATGAATCCAATCCCATGTAAATTCTACCAAATGTAAGTTTACCACTTGTTAAATCATTTTGTGCCATATCAGTTGGCGAATATCTCTTCTGCAATAATGTACCATATTCTGGCACTGATGTATTATCATATGCTCCGCCGTCTGAAAATACTGGTTGTAATACTGCTGGATCATATGTAAGATTTGCTTGATATCCTGCAAAACCTGCGATATCCTTAATGCTGATTGTTGCAGTTACGATATCCCCTACTGCAGCTGTTGTCTTATCTAATGTAACAGTTACTCCTGAACCTGTTACTGGAGTAGGTACTATTGAAGGAACTGATGTAGCCGTTGGAGCTATTATAGCTGTCGGAGCTGTTGTAGCTGTCGGAGCTGTTGTAGCTGTCGGAGCTGTTGTAGCTGTCGGAGGAGCTGTAGTAACTACTGATCCATTAATTGATGGAGCCTGAGTTACTGTATAACTTGAAAGTTGTGTTCCGTCCCAGTCAAATACCATTGTACCGCTTACAGCATTTTTCATGCTTGCTGTATCTACAAATGATACTGTAGTCGGAGTAGTTTTTAAAACTTTGAAGTAGATAACAGCTATTGATCCTGTAGTTTCAGCTGTACCTGATGTTTTATACGCGTTAACTGACATATAAGTTCTACCAAAGTTCAAATATCCATTAGTTAAATCGTTTGTAGCCATTTCAGTAGGACTGTATCTCTTCTGAAGTAATGTGCCAAGTTCAGGTGTTGATGCTGAATCATATGGCGTTCCATCACTATAAACTGGCTGTAATACTGCTGGATCATATTTCATGTTAGCTTGATACCCTGCAAAACCAGGAATACCATTAATATTTACTGTCGCTTTAATTAAGTCACCTGCTGCTGCCGTTGTTTTGTCAAGATCAATTGAGACGGACGGTGCTGCTGCTGAAACTAACGATACATTTGTGAATAAACTTCCACATAACATCAATGTAGTTAGCAAAACTGCCATTAGTCTTTTAGTTCTCATCGATTATAAACCCCCTTATTTATTTTATAACTCTTAATTTTTTCTTTTTTACTTATAACCTCCTTAATCAAAATTTGATAAATTTTGTGCTTCTTAACTGCTACCCTTAATACTAATCTTTTTATAATCAATAGTCCGATACTACTTTCTCCACTAGCTCTTAGCTTCATCAAAAAAACCAGACTTATTTATTATACGCTTCTATTAATCGCCAATCAAAATTGTGGTTATAATTTAGATTAATCTTCTTTTAGAGTCTATTGACAATTCTAATTCTGAATCCTTTTAATTAGTGTTATTAAAACTAAACACATTCATTGGTCTAAAATCCCCCCTTTGCCAATTTGTAATAAAGTCTGAAAATAAATCAAACCTAAACGTTATATACAGTCCATTTGATCTTTCTAAAATGAACTTTATATTCGTTTGGATTAATATTACTGTATATTATTGGCTTAATTACTTTCAAACAATAATTACCCCCCTTGAAGTTAAATAGTAAAACCAAGGCGACCATGAAGCAATCTTACAATAAACCCAGACGTATTAGCCTCGTCCTATTAATATACAAACACATAAATAATTATTTTTTAGTCGTATAATAAATGTTTTTATTTTAATACATGTAAACAATTGTTTTATGTGCTTATAACTCTAAAATAATAAATAACTAGCAAGCGCTCAATATATGTGTTGAAAGTTGAGAAGTTTTCTATATTAAAATCTTTTATATTTATCTTTCGCAAAATATCGTTAAAGACAATCGTTATTTTGCTCTGCTAAATATAATATTAATAATGATTTTAATATAATTCAGTTCTTTAAAAATGATCTTTATAATAAAATGCTAACCAGTTGTTGATCTAATTTTTCTGTATAGTATAAAAAATTGTTATATATAATGAATGAGATATCAATGTATTAATTATTAGTGATTTTTAATATATCAGTAAGATTAATTTGTAGGGTTCTAATTAAGAGAATTAAGGAATAGAGACAGGACTTTTTATCCATCTTTGAGTTTTCATTGATTAATCAGGACTGTATTAGAACTAAAATCTAATACTTTGTTTTGTACACTTTATACTCCTGTATTAAATATAATAAAACCATATTATATTTTCTCTTTATTATCTTACTTGAATTCTCAACTGATATATTAAATTATCAAAGTACTCACCCAAATATTGATTATTTAATGGGCCTGGTTATTAATAAATAATGTCTAATAAAAATTTATTATTGAATTTAGCCCTATATTAACCTTCAATTATAGTATATTAAATTTTAGCAACCATTTTAATTGATAATCATGTCATTTAGTGAATATTTTTGGCATGGCCAAACATTTCGTCAATTTTTATATTACTTTGCAATGATTTTAAAAGTTAATGTAAAATATTTACCACGAAGCATATAGTTGCGCAAATAAAAAACACTTAAAACATTAATATTAATATCAACAAAGTTATAAGCTTTTACAGCTTCCAGCTGATATCAAAACAATGCCCTTAGTGTTTATTTAAAATTAATATTATTCGAATATTTTATATCAAAAGACTCTAAAATCCCTTGATTCTAAAACTCAAACTTTTCTTCAAAGTATTGATTTAAATCTTCTATTTTAATCCTAACTTGCTTCATAGAGTCCCTTTCCCTTATAGTTACGCTATTATCATTTAATGAGTCAAAATCAAATGTTATGCAATATGGCGTGCCTATCTCATCCTGCCTTCTATACCTTTTTCCTATACTTCCAGTTTCATCGTACTCACAAACATATTTTTTAAGTAACTTTTCATATACTTTATTTGCTTCTTCTCCAAGCTTTTTAGATAACGGTAAAACAGCAATCTTAACGGGCGCAATTGCAGGATGAAACCTCAACACAGTTCTTATGTCTCCCTCTTCGACAGTTTCTTCATCATACGCGTCGCATAAGAAAGCCAATGCAACCCTATCGGCTCCTAATGAAGGTTCTATACAATAAGGAACATATTTTTCGTTTGTCGCGGGATCAAAATATGATAAATCTTCTTTTGAGTGATTTGAGTGTTGCTTTAAGTCGAAATCAGTTCTATCTGCAACCCCCCATAATTCACCCCAGCCAAATGGGAATTTGAACTCAATATCTGTAGTTGCATTACTGTAATGAGAAAGTTCTTCTTTTGAATGATCCCTGAGTTTTAAGCTTTCTTCCTTGATACCAAGCTTAAGAAGCCAATTATAACAGTAATCCTTCCAATATTTAAACCATTCAAGGTCTGTTCCCGGTTCACAGAAAAATTCGAGCTCCATTTGTTCAAATTCTCTTGTTCTGAATGTAAAATTACCCGGTGTAATCTCATTTCTGAAAGATTTCCCGATTTGCCCTATTCCAAACGGAATCTTTTTTCTCGATGTTCTTTGTACATTTTTAAAGTTTACGAAAATACCCTGGGCTGTTTCAGGCCTTAGATATATCTCTGATTTAGAATCTTCAGTAACACCCTGAAAAGTTTTAAACATGAGATTAAATTTTCTGATTTCCGTAAAGTTCTTTTTACCGCAGTTTGGGCATGTAACTTCCTTTTCCTTCATGTATTCCATCAACTGTTCATTTTTCCATCCATCTATATGCAAACTGATATTGTTTTCCTGGTTCCAGTCTTCAATCAATTTATCCGCTCTATGTCTTGTCTTGCACTCCTTACAATCAATCAAAGGATCACTGAATCCTCCAACATGACCTGATGCAACCCAAACTTCAGGATTCATAAGCAGAGCGCAATCAACTCCAACATTATAAGGACTTTCCTGAACAAATTTTCTCCACCACGCCTTTTTAACATTGTTTTTCAGTTCAACTCCTAAAGGACCGTAATCCCATGCATTCGCTAATCCACCATATATATCAGACCCTGGATATACAAAACCTCTGTTTTTTGCTAACGAAACTATCTTCTCCATCGTCTTTTCAACCACTCTAAACTCCTCCTTAATTATAAATTATCTTTTTTTTGCATTTGCTTTAGTTTTCTTTTCGGATATGCTTTTAATATAAATCATTTTCTTTCTATAACCTTTAAAGCCATATTCAATATTTCATCAGCGACTCGATCTTTAGCCATAATCGGTAAATTTATCATATTACCGCTCTTCTCTATAATGGTAACAATATTGGTATCAGAATTAAAGCCTGCTCCATCAATAGTCACATCATTTGCTATAATCAAGTCCATATTTTTTTTCTCAAGTTTTGACTTTGCGTTATCGATTAAGTTATCAGTTTCAGCAGAAAAACCGATTAAAACTCTATCCCCTTTTTTCTTTCCTATACTTAGAGCTATATCAGGATTCTTTTCCAATTTTAAAGTAAGACCTTCCTGCGCTTTTTTAATTTTCTTATCTGATATAGAAGAACATTTGTAATCAGCTACAGCTGCCGCCATGATTATAATATCAGCTTTCTCATATAATTCATTGACTTTCTGGTACATTTCTTCAGCTGTTGTAACATCAAATACATTAACATTTTCTGGCTTATTAATATTAACAGGTCCAGTTATAAGATTAACTGATCCGCCCCTTCTCTCAGCAGCTTTTGCTATCGCATAACCCATTTTTCCGGAGGAATGGTTAGAAATATATCTAACAGGATCTATGGCTTCTTTTGTTGGACCAGCAGTAATTAGTACGTTTAAGCTCTTAAAATCCGCTTTTGTTGTCAAAATATCAACTATCTGATTAACAATCATTTCCGGCTCAGGTAGTCTTCCTTTTGCATTATCTCCGCAAGCTAACATCCCTGTGTCAGGCTCCATAAATAAAAAGCCGTGTTTTTTTAATTTTTCTACATTCTCTTTAAATATATGATTTTCATACATATTAACATTCATTGCTGGCGCTATTAGGACTTTTGCTTGTGTTGCCATAACTGTAGTTGTAAGCATATCGTCCGCGATTCCATTTGCCAGCTTTCCTATAATATTAGCCGTTGCGGGAGCTATTACAATAATGTCCGCTTTTTTGGCAAGAGAAACATGCTTAATGTCATAATTTACAGGTTCATCAAACATATCAGTTACTACAGGACTATGCGATATAGACCTGAATGTCAATGGAGTCACAAACTTTTGGGCGCTTTGGGTCATTATGACGCTAACTTGAGCATCAAGTTTTTTAAGTCTGCTTACAATTTCAACTGATTTATATGCGGCTATTCCCCCGCATACTCCAAGTACAACATTTTTTCCGCACAGCATGAGAACTTCCTCCTATAACTATATATTTCGCAATAAACATTTTATGATTTGCAAAATATATACACCGCATTTACCATAACATAACCTATTAAATACCAAAAAAATAAGACTCTGATTGAGAAGTTTTTCTTCTACCACATAATCCTACAAAAAACATGTAAGGTTGATGTATAAAAGAATTATCTATAACTCAATCCAAATATCTTATTTTAAAAGCGCTTATATATGCCAACTATAATTCCATAATCTATATATTTTGCAATAAACATTTTACATCCAATTTTTTATATTGCCAAAATATATACCTTGATTCATAAGTTGCTATAAATTCAGCTTCGATAGTAAAATGCAGACGTATTAACTGCATTTTTAATGTAAAATCTTTTTCGCAACTTATCTATTTATGAATTTTATTTTTAAAATCAAACACTTTTAATATTTACATATCGTATCTTTACAAATGAATACAGATTTACTGAACGAAGTTTCAAAGAAGCGAGTATAATATGTCATAACGCTTAAAATCAATATTATTTAATACCGCTTTTCGTCCTGACGTATGTAATCTTATTTTCATTTATTTCGTTAATCGCTACTGTAACGGGTTTTTCAGAGCTGCACTTGGTAAGTTTGGTAGCCCCATCCGCAAGTTGTCTTGCTCTTTTTGCCGCAGCAACTACCAGTGTGTATCTACTATCAACTTTCTCCATTAACGAACTAATCGGTGGATATATCATTATAGTTCACCTTCCTGTAAAATTCTAATATCATAGCAATTTATTTATTAGCAAAAGAAAACTTTCCATATATTTTATCGAAATAATTCCAAATAAAATTAACCTTTTTCTTCTTCTATTATATCATCATCGTTGTCAGTCTCTTTAACATTCAATCTATGCGCGACTGTCTCCGGTTGCACAGCTGATAATATTATATGATCGCTATCGGTAATAATTACAGCTCTAGTTCTTCTTCCATATGTTGCGTCAATAAGCATGCCTCTGTCACGAGCTTCCTGAATAATCCTCTTAATAGGAGCTGATTCCGGACTAACTATTGCAACCAATCTATTTGCTGATACTATATTCCCAAAGCCTATATTAATTAACTTCATGTTTCGCCTCCTAGGACTTAGAGCGTTTCAAAAAATTCCTTGTTCAAGTTTTGTATGATGAAAACTCATTACATCAAATTTTTGAAACGACCAGTTGACCAGTTATTTTTTTGATACTGCCTTATTCAATATTTTGAATTTGCTCGCGTATTTTTTCAAGTTCGCTCTTCAAATCAACAACATTCTTTGTTATATTCAAATCGTTTGCCTTAGATCCTATTGTATTAATCTCTCTATTCATTTCCTGAACTAAAAAGTCCAATTTTCTACCAACAGTCGCATCTAATTCCATGGTTTCACGCATTTGTTTTATATGGCTTCCTAACCTTTGTATCTCTTCATCAATACTGCATCTATCAGCGAATATCGCAACTTCAGTCGCTATACGATTTTCATCTATAGTTTGCTGATCTAGCAGCTCTTTTATCCGTGTTTCCAATTTTTGCTTATATTCCTTAACAATCTCAGGAGCCCTTAATTCTATATCACTAAGTACTTTTTCTATATATTTAAGTTTCTCTAAAAGATCATTTTTTAAACTTTCTCCTTCAATTTGTCTCATTGTAACAAGAGATTCAAGCGCGTTTATCAGTGCTATCCTTAACAAATTCCAAATAGCTTCTTCATCTTGTTCCACCTTTTCAACTTTTAAAACATCAGGAAATTTAGCTATAAGAGAAGTAGAAATATCATCTTTAAGATTATATTTTTCTTTTAACAATCCCAAAGCATTTATATACGCCTTTGCTAATGGTTCATCAATTACAACGCTTTTGGAATTGTCGGTGTAATCTTCAAAGGATATAAATACATCAATTTTACCTCTTGATAGAACCTTCGAAACCTCAGATCTTACTTTTTCCTCCAGGTATGATAATTGTCTTGGCATTTTAATAAAAGCATCACTATACCTATGATTTACTGTTTTTATCTCAACTAAAAACAGTTTGCCATCATCCTGGTGTTCACCTCTTCCAAAGCCTGTCATACTTTTTATCATAAGTTTAATCATCCTTTATAAAGTCTATTATGTATTATAACATAGATCGCAATATTTTAAAGGGTTTTTTTTAATTTTCATACATTTTTTCGCATTTTCTCTCGTTTACGCAGTTTTTTGTTGTTTTCTTTCGTTTTTCTATAATTAAAAAAGGTACCTTAAGCACCTTTAAAATCATGAACTGTTTAAAAATTATCGCATCTTTATATTTTGC
Organism: Bacillota bacterium; assembly: GCA_030705945.1. Lineage (GTDB taxonomy): Bacteria > Bacillota > Clostridia > Acetivibrionales > DSM-2933 > Pseudobacteroides. Next base: position 8,740 of record JAUZPS010000018.1, on the reverse strand, counting down.
GATAAACATTTTACATCCATTTTTTATATTTCAAAATATATACCTTGACCAATTAAATGGCGTCATATCCATTTGAGCCTTCACCAACAACCTTATAGTTTTCTTACTTCTTCAATCATTTTTTAGTAGAATTCTCATAAATATAGCGTCATCCACTACTACAAAATTAACATTAGACGTTAACCAACATCTCCCAATTCATACATAACTATAGAAAGCGCCACAAAACCTGCAGTCTCAGTTCTTAGTATTCTTGGTCCTAAAGTAACTGGAATTACATCGCCTTGAAGAGCAAATTGTACTTCGTTACTTGAAAATCCGCCTTCAGGGCCAATTATAATTGATACGTTTTTTGCGTTAGTCCCGACAAGATATGATTTTAGTTTGTTTCCTTCTTCCTTTTCGTAAGGTATCAGACTCAAATCATATTCCTTTGATAATACAATTGCATCTTTAAAAGCAACGGGAGTTTCTATTTGGGGAATAATCCCTCTATTACACTGTTTAGCTGCCTCATAAGCTATTCTTTGCCATCGTGTAAGCTTATTATTAACATCCTTTTCACTGTTTAACTTAACTACAGTATGTTCCGTTAATACCGGAACTATTCTTTTTACTCCCAATTCGATGGACTTTTGTATTATCAGATCCATTTTATCTGATTTTGGAATACCCTGAAACAGGGTAACCTCAATATCAGGCTCATTGGTGTTTATGTTGCTTTCAATAATTTTCGCAATTGCTGAATTGGGGCTATAATCCTCTAAAACAACATTATAGTCAGTACAATTTCCATCGCATACTACAAACGAGTCGCCTTTTCTTAACCTCAACACATTTTTTATGTGATTGAAATCCTCGTCTGTTATTAATATTTTTTCTGAACTTATATTTTCTAACTTTACAAAGAATCTCAGCATTTAAACGCAATCGCCACCCATTCACCCATATCTAATATTAATTCACATGAAAAGCCCAAGCTTTCATAGGCTTTCAACACTTCATCTTTTCTTTCCTTAATAATACCTGAAGTAAGAAAATAACCGCCCTTCTTTACATAAGAAGGCATTAATTTTGATATATTAACAATAACGCTGGCAATGATATTGGCGATAACAACATCATGCTGTTTTGGTTCAATATCCTCAAGTATACCCTTTTTAATATTTATTTTATTGCTAGCCATATTCAGCTGGCAATTTTCTCTTGCAACTCTTACAGCAACCTCATCTATATCAACAGCCGAAATACTTGACGCTCCTAGCTTATCGGCGATAATTGCCAATATTCCAGTTCCACAGCCTAAATCCAGAACCGTGTCTCCACTTTTTAAAAATTTTTCTAATAACTGCGCGCACATTCTTGTTGTCTCATGAGTTCCTGTTCCGAAGGCCATCCCAGGGTCCAGCTCTATGACAATTTCTCCTGGAGCTTTGTTATAGTCTTCCCATGACGGTTTTATAACTATACTATCAGATATTTTTATGGGCTTGTAATATTTTTTCCATGAAGTTGCCCAATCTTCATCATCAACTTCGTTATACCCGGAATATCCCTTTCCGACATCAAGAAAATTTGATATATAGTTAATCTTTTCCTTGATAAAGCCAATTAATTCACTGAAATTTTTTTCATCTGAAAAATACGCTTTTATAATTACATCTTCGCCTAATTTATTTAAAAATTCATCATCAGCATAATCTAATGTTCCAGGTTTTAGTATTTCCCGCCGGATATCATTAGGGTCTTCGATAGCAACCCCGCCAGCTCCAATTGAAGTAAGCATTTCAGACACGGCGTCGCTTGCCTCTTCAGTTGTGTTTATAACAATTTCATACCATTTCATTTTAGCCTCTTCCAATTCGTTTTTTGAATTTTGTTATTATATTTTGCAATATAAAAAACAGATGTAAAATGTTTATTGCAAAATATATAATTAAGGAATGCTTGAAAAATTGCTTCCGATTCTGAGCATATGTTCTAAAGTTAAGTGAACATGAAAGTAAATTTTTAGCGGAAGTTATTTTTTCAACATTCCTAATGATTTACATACCAAGAGCATTTTTCATCTTCTCAAAAAAACTCTTTCTCTGCTCATGGGCTTCATCGCCGCTCTTTTCTGCAAATTCACGTAATATAGCTTTTTGGCTCTCATTTAACTTTTTAGGAACCTCTATATTAACACGGACATACTGATCCCCTCTGCCGTTTCCTCGCAAGTATGGTATTCCCTTACCCTTTAATCTGAAAACTGTTGCGGTCTGAGTAGCTTCAGGAATAGTATACTTAACCTTTCCATCAAGGGTTGGAACTTCAAGCTCAGAACCTAAAGTAGCTTGAACAAAAGTAATAGGCATGTCGCATATAACATCATTACCCTGTCTCTGGAAAAGGGCATGTGGTTTTACCCTTACGGAAATATATAAATCTCCGCTTGGTCCGCCTTTTGCCCCAGGCTCTCCCTCTCCTCTTAGAGATATTGTCTGTCCGTCGTCAATACCTGCTGGAATTTTTATTTTCATTTTAACGCTTTTTCTAATTTTCCCCTTGCCTCCGCAAGTATTACATGGGTCTGTGACTATTTTGCCTTCCCCTTTACACGCATCACAGGTTTTTACATTTACAAACTGTCCGAACGGAGTGCTCTGTTTGTATTGTATTTGACCTGAGCCATTACATTGTTTACATGTAGATGATGAAGTACCTTGCTTTGACCCGCTTCCATTACAGGTAGCACAATTTTCCATGCGATTTAGGGAAATTTCCTTTTCCGTCCCGAAGGCAGCCTCTTCAAAGCTCACTTCCATTGAATATTTCAAATCATTTCCCTTTTGTGGCCCACCTCTTCTTGAAGATTTTCCGAAACCTGATCCACCAAAAAACGATTCAAATATATCGCCAATACCGCCAAAGTCAAAATCACTAAAACCCGATCCGCCAAAGCCGCCAAAGCCATTAGGATCGTTAGCCGCATGACCGAATTGGTCATAACGCGAGCGTTTCTGTGAATCGCTGAGAACTTCATAAGCTTCATTAATTTCTTTAAATTTTGCTTCTGCTGCCTTATCCCCTGGATTTACATCCGGATGATATTGTTTAGCCAGCTTTCTATATGCCTTTTTTATATCTATATCGGATGAGCCTTTATTAACTCCGAGGATTTCATAATAGTCTCTCTTATCAGCCACCCTATCAACTCCAATCTATTTTTTTGAAACTATAAAGACCTTCTAAAAAATTCCATACTCAAGTTTTGTGTAAAAAAATGTTTTAACTTTAAAACTATTTATATATTACAATAGCCAAAGCCATTAAGCAATGACTTTGGCCAGTATACTTCTTAAAAATTATTTTTTATCTTCGTCAACTACTTTATAATCCGCATCATATACATTATCAGCGCCAGTATCTGAGCCTGCTCCGCCTGCCGCGTTCGGATCAAATCCTGCCCCTGCTGGTCCTGCGCCTGCTCCAGGGTTTTGATTATAAATTTTAGAAGATATTTCATAGAAAGCCTGAGTCAATTCTTCTGTAGCTTTTTTGATGTTTTCGCTGTCCGTTCCCTTAAGAGCTTCCTTAACTTTGTTTATTTCGCCTTCTACTTTAGACTTATCATCTGAACTCAGTTTATCCCCAAGCTCTTTTAAAGTTTTTTCAGATTGGAATACCATTGAATCAGCATTATTTCTGATTTCAACTTCTTCTTTTCTCTTCTTGTCTTCTGAAGCGTATTTTTCAGCTTCTTTTACAGCATTATCAATTTCATCGTCAGATAGATTTGTAGAAGCTGTTATAGTAACTTTCTGCTCGTTTCCGGTTCCTAAGTCCTTAGCAGAAACATGAGCTATACCATTTGCGTCTATATCAAAAGTAACTTCAATCTGGGGCACGCCTCTTGGCGCCGGAGGAATTCCTGTGAGCTGGAATCTACCCAATGTTTTGTTGTATTGGGCCATTTCTCTTTCACCCTGCAGCACATGAATTTCAACACTGGTCTGACCATCAGCAGCAGTTGAGAATACCTGACTCTTTTTAGCAGGTATTGTTGTATTTCTATCAATCAATTTTGTAAATACTCCACCCAATGTTTCTATCCCGAGTGACAAAGGAGTAACATCCAATAGCAACAAATCTTTAACTTCGCCGGTAAGAACGCCTGCCTGTATCGATGCGCCGACTGCAACGCATTCATCAGGATTTATTCCTTTAAATGGGTCTTTGCCAAAGTATTTTTTAACAGCATCCTGAACAGCAGGTATTCTTGTTGACCCTCCAACTAAGAGTATCTTATCGATTTTTTCAGGGCTTAAACCAGCATCGCCCATTGCCCTTCTTGTTGGTTCCATAGTCTTTTCTACCAAATCGGAAGTTATTTCGTCAAATTTCGCTCTTGTCAATGTAATATCAAGATGCTTAGGACCAGAAGCATCCGCTGTTATAAAAGGAAGGTTAATATTTGTGCTTGTAACGCCTGACAACTCAATTTTCGCTTTTTCAGCCGCTTCTTTTAATCTTTGAAGAGCCATCTTGTCGTTTCTTAAATCAATTCCATTTTCTTTCTTGAAGGAGTCAGCGAGGAAATCCATAACTCTCTGGTCAAAGTCGTCACCGCCAAGTCTGTTGTTTCCGTGTGTCGCAAGAACCTCAAATACTCCGTCGCCTATTTCAAGAATAGATACGTCAAAGGTACCTCCACCTAAGTCGAATACAAGTATCTTCTGGTCATGTTCCTTATCAAGTCCATAAGCCAGCGCAGCAGCGGTAGGCTCATTTATTATTCTTAATACTTCCAATCCGGCAATTTTTCCAGCATCCTTTGTAGCCTGTCTTTGGGAATCGCTAAAGTAAGCCGGTACTGTAATTACCGCCTGAGTAATAGTTTCTCCTAAGAATGCTTCAGCATCTGATTTGAGCTTTTGAAGGATCATTGCTGATATTTCCTGCGGTGTATATTGAGCATTATCTATACGCACCTTTCTATCTGTTCCCATGTCTCTTTTTATTGATATAACTGTTCTTTCAGGATTTGTTATCGCCTGTCTTTTTGCTACCTGCCCAACAAGTCTTTCTCCTGTTTTTGAAAAAGCTACAACAGATGGAGTGGTCCTGTTACCTTCAGGATTTGGAATTACGACGGGTTCTCCGCCTTCCATAACAGATACGCATGAATTTGTTGTTCCTAAATCTATTCCAATTACTTTTGCCATAAAAAATCTCCTCCTCTTTATAATCAATTAGCTTTAATAATCAATTAGCTACCTTAACCATACTATGTCTTATAACTTTATCCTTCAAAATATAACCCTTCTGAAATTCGTCCACAACAGTATTGTCACCGAATGAATCATCTTCGATATGCATTACAGCATTATGTAGTTGAGGATCGAATTCTTCGCCTACACATTTAATCTCTTCAACCCCTAAATTTTTGAGTACATCCTTCAACTGCCTATAAACAAGATCAATTCCTTCTTTAAAGGAAGCGCTTGTTGTCTCCTCACTTTCAGATGCTTTCATTGCTCTTTCAAAATTATCAACAACAGGTAAAATAGCTGATATAGTATCACTTACCGCATCACTATATAGCGCCTCTTTTTCCTTTGCTGTTCTCTTTTTGAAATTATCAAATTCAGCAGCTGTCCTTTGAAGCATACCAAAATACTCCTCGCACTGCTTTGTTTTTTCGTCAAGCATAGTTTTCACTAAATCAGTTTCAGCAGTATCTCCGATGTTTTCATTACAACTTTTTGCTCCAATTTCTTCATTGTTCTGCTCTGTTGCTGAACTTGCGTTTGTGTTTTGTTCGTCTTTCTTTTCATTACCTTTTGAAAACATATTCATTTTTTTTGTCTGCCCTCCCTGTTTTAACTTTAGCTATTTTTAAAATACAACTTACGTTTAGAATTCCGTTTTAGTTTCAACTTTTTTATGAACTCATGTTTAAAAACGTCAGTGATATTCTAATCTTCATTAGTTGAAGAAATATTTAAAATTGTATACCCAAGGATATTATAAATATTTCTAGCTGCCGTCTAAATTTCCAATATGTTTTAAAATTTCCTCGTTTAATTTTCGCTTAAGAAAATTCATTGAAGAAATTACTTTTGCATACTCCATCCTTGTAGGACCTATAACTCCTATGGTTCCAAGCACTACATTTCCAAAACTGTATGTGACTGTCACAAGGCTGCAGTCCTTTATTTGCTCTATATCATTCTCAGCTCCGATTTGGACATTTATTTTATCATTAACATTCTGATTGTTAAGCAGTTTATAAACCATATCCTTTTCATCCAGAATATTTAAAAACTCCTTTGCTTTAACAATGTCCATAAATTCAGGATAATTCAGGATATTCGTTGTTCCTTCCATGTATATGTCGGAGTAATCTATATTGTTTATGCTATCTGCAATACCTTCTAAAATGGGCATTATTATCTCTTTGGTAACTCCTGGTTCTTTTTCGATATCCTGTATAACACTGCTGTTTATCTGATCAATGGATAACCCATTTAATTTACTGTTTAATGCATTTGATAGCATTATTAAGAAATCAGCGCTTACATTATCCGGAATTTTAATAAAGCTATTCCTGATCACATTTGCATTTGTAACAACAATAATCAATGCCCTGCCATCTTGAATCGGCACTACCTGCACGGCCTTAAGAGTGCTTTTATTCAACTGAGGAGCCATAGCTATTGATGTATATCTAGTAATTTTAGACATAATCATTGAAGCCTGTCTAATCAGTTGAGTCATCTCATTAATCCTTATTTCCAGCGCTCTTTTTATAGAATCTGTTTCTTCAAATGTCAGTTCTCTCGCTTTCATCAACTCATCAACATACAATCTATAGCCCTTATCAGATGGAATCCTACCAGCAGACGTGTGCGGTTGCGCCAGAAATCCCATTTCCTCTAAGTCTGCCATTTCATTTCTGATGGTTGCGGAACTTAACCCCAGCTCATGCTTTCTTGCAATTGTTCTTGAACCAATAGGTTCTGCTGTATCAATGTAGTCATCTATAATAGCCTGGAGGATTTTTCTTTTTCTATCATCCAAGTACATATCCAGCTCCCCTTTGTTAGCACTCTAGTTTATTGAGTGCTAATTATAATTTTAAAATAACACTCAACTAGTCGTTTGTCAAGTATTTTATGCTAAAATGCCAATAATTACAATCCAAAATGATTAGGTATATAAAAAGAAAACTTCACATTTGGCTATCTATATCATATAAATTCTACAAACACCATATTTGCAAGATCCAACCCTAAATCAGTAAGTTTGAACCTATCACCTTCGTACTTGACAAGGCCTTTATTAATAAGCTCTTCAAACTTTTGTCCAAACTTTTCTCTTATATCGATCCCAAACATCTTCTTAAATTCAATACTGCTTATACCCTTCGTTAATCTCATACCCAAAATAACGAATTCCGCCATTCTGTCGTTTTGGTCAATAGCAATTTCATTTTCTATAATACTGCCATTATACATATTATCAATATAGTCATCCAGACCGTAAATATTGTTATATCTTATTCCATTAAAATATGAATGAGCTCCGGCGCCACAGCCTAAATACTCTTTTGCTTTCCAATAAATCAAATTATGCTTGCATTCATATCCTTGTTTTGAAAAATTGGAGATCTCATACAGATGATAACCATGTTCTTTGAGTTCATTTTTAGCAAAATAATACATTTCTCTATCCAACTCATCCTCAGTCTGCTTTATCTCTCCATTTTTATATTTTTCCCACAAAACCGTTCCTTCTTCTATTTTAAGACTATAACAGGAAATATGTTCTGGTTGTAGTCTTGAAACATTTCTTACAGTATGGCTCCATTCATCTATAGTCTGACCTGGAAGCGCAAAAATAAGATCCGTATTTATATTGGTAAAGCCTGCTTTTCTGGCAAGCTCATAATTTTGTATGAATTCCTCCACATAATGAATTCTTCCAATCTCTCTAAGCAGCCTGTTTTGCCACGCTTGCAATCCGATGCTAAGCCTGTTTATTCCGCACTCTCTATATGTTCTTAACTTATCATAAGAAAGAGTTCCAGGATTAGTTTCCAGACTTATCTCAGCATCCTTTTGCAAATCATATGAATTCTGGCATAATTTCATTATATCATAGATGTATTGAGCATCAACGCTTGATGGAGTGCCGCCGCCTATAAATACTGAGCTGATTTCATATTCTCCCGCTATAGCGCTGTAATTTGCAATTTCCTTTTTCAATGCGTCAAAATACGGCTTAATTGATTCATTTTTGTCTGAGAATGAATTGAAGTCACAATAATAGCATTTAGCTTTGCAAAAAGGTATATGAATATAAAGTCCGATACTATCTTTCATAACTTCTCCAATCATTATAAAAATTACTCATATATACTAAGGGCGCTTCAAAAAATTCCTTGTTCAAGTTTATACGACGAAAACCCATTATATCAAGTTTTTGAAACGTCCAGTTGCTAAGTTTTTTTGATACTACCTAAATAAAAAGCACTATTAATCTTACATTTGACGGAGCAAAATAACGAACGCTTTAACGTTATTTTGCGATAGGCAAATGTAAAAGATTAATTGCTTTTTATATAAATCATTATTAATCTTACATTCACAAGAGCGAAATAACGAATGGTTTTAATGGTATTTTGCTATAGATAAATGTAAAAGATTAATTGATTTAAATGGATATAACCAAATGTAAAGTTTTATACAGGTTT
>JAUZPS010000179.1 GCA_030705945.1 Bacillota bacterium | reverse complement strand
CGTTTCAAAAAATTCCTTGTTCAAGTTTATATGACGAAAAACCATTATATCAAGTTTTTGAAACGCCCAGTTCTAAGTTCTTTTGATCCTATATAAAAAGCAATTAATCTTTTACATTTGCCTATCACAAAATAACGTTAAAGCGTTCGTTATTTTGCTCCGTCAAATGTAAGATTAATAGTGCTTTTTATATACCTAAACTTATATAGATCTATAGAATTAATTTAATTAGCTTTCTATATTCTATCGCTCCTTCTTTATTCAAAATAGCCCTTGCCCACGACTGATTCGGGATTAGACCCTCAATTTTAATATCATCAGCTTCTGCCTGGATTACAACATTGAAATTATCCTTTTGATATTTCCGGTAATATTTTAAAAGATTCTCCAATGCTGCTTCGATAATATTATGTTTGTCATTCTCATCAATAAATATAAAGCGAGCCATATCAATCAGGTTAAAAAGATTAAGACCATTGCTGCCGCATTCAATTATTATGTACGCTACAATACTTCCGTTTCTCATTACACTCCATAATTTCCTCACAATAAATAGTCCTAGCGCTTCATACACCTGCTTAATCTCTTCGAGATAAAAGTCCCGGTCATAAGAGTATGCCTTAATTTCTATGGGCTCTAATTTATTATTGCAATACTCAATAAAGCTCTCAGGTTCATTCATAGCCTCAACAATGTATTCATTTCGCGCGTATTTGATATTACAACCTGTATTATAATTATAAAACTGAATCTTGCTGATATAAAACTTGCTTTTATCGTTTATGTAGCTCTCAATGCGTTGAAACATGAGATCATGCCAGCTTAGGTGTGTAACATAATAAGAAATATAATATTCGAAGTATTTATTATTAATCATATAATCGGACGCTCCATAGTAAATATGAGCTCTAGACCTTACATTGGTAACTGATTGAGGCGTAGCAACCAATTGGTGACCAAGAAAAGTCCTGTTATAGATTCTTAAGGTAGAAGCTGTGGATATAAGGTTCTCGTTGTCTTTTACATATACTAGGTTTGCCGATATTTCCTTATTGTTTTTAATTCTGTTCATGGTATTAATCATATCTTCAAACCTTTTCTTACCAATAGTCTCAGGCAGTCTTTCAAGATACGTTTCAAATAATCTTCTGATATTATCTTTGTCAAACTCCGCTAAAATCCGCACCTCAGGATAATTCTTCTTGAAAATATATAAAAACAGTTCCCTGACGCTAAACCAGTCTATGTCAACAAAAGCCACACCATAAGTATTAAGGCCTTCTTGAGTATTGCGGTGCTTTACAACAGCATCAACATAAATTATTTGTGAATCCTCCATCATTATTTCAATATTTCTAATAATACTTCCCATTTCTATATCCAAGTCGCTTGCAAAAGATAATCCGCTTGTACTTATATTCTCGACCTTAAAAACTCCATCATGATCTCCAATTTTTAATAAGATATTCTCATTCTCTTTTATCTCGTAACGGTTTAATTGACGTTTATCTGTCTCATAAATCTCATCCGGTCTTTGTAAATAATATACAGCATCTTTAAATGTGATTTGCGTCTTGAAGCTATAAAATGATTCGTTATAAAAGAAGCCGATGTTAAGAATTTCATTGTCACTTAGTTTATCATGTTCAGAAGTATGAAGCACAATTTCATTTCCCTTCCTATCCTTAATTACCATAACCGACATAGTTTGATGCGCCAGAACATTAATATTTCTTAACTTATACAGGTTCCTGAATAAATTAAGGATAAATTTTTCGTCTGTAATTTTTTTTGTTTTAGTGTTCTCCATTATAAATCCTCCTGAATAGTTTAGAATGAATAAAAGTACAGCTTTTGAATAGTTGTTTTGGTGAAAATAGCCATGATATTTACATAATTTTTTGACATATTATTAGTTATGTTATAATTTAAAAACTCGATCTACTAGAAATATCTTTATTTTATATCGGCAAAAAACAATAAAGTTAATACATTATGTTAACTACAACTTATCATATACACTTTCATTAGATCGCTGGTTACTTTTGTTAATTAGGCGTTAATATTCATAATTTAATCGTTTTTTAAAAGTCTGCGAAAACACGAGCAATTCTTTGATACAGTTAGTATGGTAAACCTACTTTCAAAATTTAACTTTCTGCTATAAAGATTAATGAATTTGACAATTTATTAACATTTGATTTCCAAACTAAATAGCAATATAATTAGCATATAAAACAGAGCGTCGCTCTACAATATATATATTATGTGTCTACTTTATGTTATTAATTTTATGAAGGGTGGTCATTGAAAATTGAAACGGTTAAAAAGATTGATGCCATTAGCTCTGGTAATCTTAGTTTGGTCAATAGGAAGCTGTTTTTTAAATCAGTTGTTTCTACCAACGCCTCAAAGAGTATTTAATACCTTAATAGATATGGCCAAAAGCGGTCTGTTGCAAGAGGCTGCGGTAGCTTCGCTTATTAGGATTACAATCGCGTCATTGATTGCAGCTTTCATAAGTATTCCACTGGCTTTGATAGTTGCCAACTACAGGTTGGCGGATGATTTAATTACGCCTGTAACAGGCTTCATGAGGTATATCCCGGTTACAGTTTTTTATCCACTTTTGATTATATGGTTGGGTATTGACGAGGGAATGAAAATTACTTTTTTATTTATGGCAATGTTCTTTGCATTCCTCCCTAATATTGTTCTCATGGTCAAAGGAATTGATAAGGAACTCATAGATACAGCTTATACAATAGGTATGTCAAAGCTTGAAATAATTTTCAGGGTTCAACTTCCATTTGTAATACCAAATATATGCCAATCCTTTTTAATGATATTCAGCGTAGGTTGGACATATGTCGTAATTGCTGAAGTAGTTAATGCAAAAAGCGGCTTAGGTCATATAATGAACATAGGAAGCGCCCGAGGAAGGACCGATATTGTCTTTGTAGGGATTATAACTATATTTGTAATCAGCTTCGTTTTTGATAATTTAGGCGGCTTTATAATAAAAAAATTATTTCCGTGGAAGTTTGCGCGCCAGATAAAGCAGTGACGCAGGCGATATTAGTGGGGGGTGATTTCGATTATTCAATTAAATGATATTTCAATAAAATTTGATAATAAAACAATATTTACTAATTATAATAATACTTTTGAAGGTGGAAAAATATACTGCATTACAGGGCCTTCAGGTTGTGGAAAAACCACGCTTCTTAGGATGATTTCGGGCCTTCAGAAGCCAGACCGCGGTACAGTAACATATAATAACTTAAAAGTGCTAAAGCCCTTAAGAAATATTTTTATGATGCATCAGAGCTACACCAACTTCCCATGGAAAAACTGCCTTGAAAATGTACTGTTTCCTGTTAAGTATCATGCGCCTAAAATACATTCTTCAGACAACGAGATTAGTGAAAGTCCTACTAGATCCCGTTCTAGAATAAAAATGTTTTTTAAGAAAACTTTTTTAAAGGAATCCTCAAATAATAATATAACCGATGATAATAGGGATAAAGCCATTAATCTTCTTGAAGAAGTAGGCTTAGGAGATGCCATTGAGAGGTTTCCTAACGAGCTCTCGGGAGGTATGAATCAAAGACTTGCGCTTGCAAGAACCTTAATGATGATGCCGGAAGTTATACTGATGGATGAACCCTTAAGCGCGTTAGACCCCCAAACACGAAACAAGATGCAGGACCTGATTTTGAAGCTGCATAAGGAAACCGGTAATACAATAATCATGGTTACTCATGATTTGAATGAGGCTCAAAAAATGGGCGATGTTAACATTGCTTTTTCATAGAAGAAGGTGAAACAGATTATGGCAATTGCATTACTTCTTATTGTTCTTGCTGCATACATACTATTTAAACCGCAGTTTAAGACGATTTTTATAAAACTCAAACCCTTATTAATTAAGGATATTTCAAAGACTCCTCAAGGGGCTGGAATGATATATAATAAGGCGATTGTGGAAAAAGAAAACGAGTATAATCGAGCATTCGCAGTTCTTCAGCAGGTAAACACCGCTATATCCTCTGAAAAAAACAGGGCGACCCTTCTGGAAAGCTCGGTTAAAAAACTCGAACAAAAGTGTGAAAACCTTGTTAATACAGGTCATTTAGAGCAAGCAAAAATTATTGCAAAGGAACGCCTTGATTTATCATATGGCTTGGAAACAATCAGGCAAAACATTGAAAACCTTGAGCGATCCCAAGCTGAAGCAAAAGAGGTGTCAGGGATCCTGTACGAAGAACTGCAGCAGCTTAAAAGAGAAAAAGAACGCATCATAAATGACCTGATAGTTGGAAAGCAGCTTAACGATGCTTACAACAGCTTAAGCAATCTGAGAAGATCGGATGATACCATGCGTAGCCTGGAAAAAGTTAAGGAAAGCGCCATGGAGGAAAAAGCCCGGGCAGCAAGCTCAAAAATTCTCCAAGAAACCTTTCATAACCCAGACATTGCATCTTTGTACGAAGAACCTAAGGATCGCTCAGATGAACATATGACATAAAAATCTATTACACATAAGGAGTGTTTAGTATGAATAATCTTAAATTAACATTAGTGGGCAAGATAACAGTATTTCTTTTGATCGTATTGGTTATATTGGTTCCAACCTATATGCTTGGCGGCCTAAACGGTATACTCAATAAAAGCAAAACTAATACAACCAATATTAATAATTTTGAAGGCAAACCTGCCTCGAATCCTGATTCCGCTGGAGACTCAACCAATGCGTCACAGGATCCAGCCAACCCGGACAACACGATAAACCTTTCTCTCGATGAATGGATAGGCTGGAAATCCATACTTGACGCAAACGGAGGAACCGAGACACAGAAAGACTCCATATATGGAAAGCTTGGGTTAAACGTTAAGATCAGCATTATCAATGATGCTACCCAATCCAGTAACGCTCTTATTAAAGGAGATTTGAACGCTGCAGGATATACAGTAAATCGTTATTCATTTTTATATGATAAGTTTAAAACCGCTAATACCGATGTAGTTATGCCTTATATTACAAACTCAAGCTCCGGCGGCGATGGTATTATCGCAAAGAAAGGCATAAACAGGATTGAGGACCTTGTAGGTAAAAAGGTTGGAGTTCCAAGATTCAGTGAGGCCCAAACACTTGTTGAATGGTTGATTTCAAAATCAAGTCTGACACAAGATGATATCAAAAAGATAAAAAATGATATGGTGTTCTTTGATACCCCAGATGACGCGGCTAAAGCATTCTTCGGCGGAAAAATTGACGCAGCCGCAACCTGGCAGCCATACTTAACCCAAGCTCAGAGCACAATAGGCGCAAAAGTGCTGTTTAGCACAAAAGCGGCAACAAACATCATATTGGATGGTATTATTTTCAGAAAAGACTTCTACGATCAGCATAATGAGCAAGTCCAGAAGTTTATAGAAGGTTCACTCAAGGCGGAAAGCATGTATACAACTAATTTCACTGCAATTAAAGACTCAATGCCTCTTTTTAAAACAGAAAGCGACGATAAAATAAAAGAAATGACCGCTGATGCCACTCTATCTAACAGTACAACCAACAAAGAACTTTTAAACGGAATTGCGCAGAACCTTTTTAGCGAAATGTCCAATATATGGGTCCAACTCGGTGAAAAAGCAGATCCTCAATACTCTAAGGAAGCTTTTGATTCAAGTATTATCGATAGTATCAGCAAGGACAGCGCCGTAGTGAAAGCGCAGACTCCAAAATTCACCGAAAAACAGCGTGAATCTGCAAAAGCTCAGGATGATTTACAGGCATTGTTAAAAACAACACTTACTATAAACTTTCAGCCTAATCTTGCGGTCATAGAAGAAAACAGCTTTGATTCATTAAACAAGTTTGCTGACATTGCCAAGATTCTCAACGGATCAATCATTCAGATTGAGGGTAATGTGGCAAACGTTGGCAAATCAAACCCGGAATTTGAAAAGAAGCTTTCATATGAAAGAGCAAAAGCAGTTGCAACATATCTTCAGGTTCAGGGTGTTGACTCGAGCAGGTTCGTAATTATAGGAAACGGTACCTTAAAGCAGATCGGTAATAACACAACCAAGGAAGGTCAGGTTAAAAACAGACGTACAGACATTTTCTTTAAGATACTTGAACAATAACAACGTTTCCAAGCCGCATTATAATTGACAGACCCCCTCCATTAAGACAAACTTTGCAAATTTTAATATGGAACTGAAGATTAGAATGCGGCTTTTAATATATTGGGAAGGAATGGTACTTTACTCCATTCCTTCTTTATTGTCTAATGAGTATACGCTTTTATGCTTCGTCGGTAGAAGGCTTTAACTTATCCGCATGTAAGAGCTGCGGAAACAGTTTAGTCCATAAGATTACAACAACAACGGTGCCAAGGCCGCCAATAAGAACAGCAGGAACAACACTCAGCAGAGATGCCATCAGTCCGGATTCAAATTCGCCTAACTGATTTGATGTTCCTACAAACAAAAGATTTACCGAACTTACCCTTCCCCTCATCTCATCTGGAGTTTCAAGCTGTATAAGGGTCGATCTGATAACGACGCTTATAACATCAGCAGCTCCCATTACGCAAAGAATAAGAAGCGACAATATAAAAGATGTTGAGACCGCAAATATCATCGTTGAAACACCAAAGAAAATAACTGCAGTAAACATTTTCTTACCCACACTTGACTTTAACGGTTTCTTTGCAAGATACAGAGACATGAGCAAAGCCCCAACAGCAGGCGCTGCTTGTAAAAGTCCCAATCCCATAGGACCAACCTTCAGAATGTTTTTTGCATATAACGGAAGCAGAGCTGTCGCTCCGCCAAATAAAACAGCGAAAAGGTCAAGAGATATGGCGCCCATAACAATGGGTTTGCTTTCTATAAATGTAAGTCCCGCCAGCAGTGTTTTTAAATTTACAGGGTCACGTTTGGATTGACTCTGAGTCATCTTTATAAAGAGAACCAAAATACTTGTTGTTATACACATCATAACAACTGTTAAATATACAACCGAGGGGCCTAAAACATAAAAAACTCCTCCGAGCGCAGGGCCTAAAATAACCGCAAACTGAAAAGCTGACGCCATCCATGCCGCTGCTTGCGGAAAATGTTCTTTGCTCACAATATTAGGTAATAACGCTTGCATTGGAGGGCCCTGAAATGAATAGGCGATTGAGATAAAAAATATAATTGCAAAAATGTTTCCCTTATTTATCCAGCCATAATAGCTTCTAACCGCAAGAAGAAGAATACCAACCGCCTCAGTTATCAGGCACAAACTGATTATAACCTTTCTATTATAACGGTCTGCCACATAGCCAACAATAAAGGTCAACATGAACATAGGCAAGAATTCAGCAAGACCGAGAAGTCCAAGATCTAAAGCTTTACCGTTTAGTTCCACAATCTGATACCTTACAGCGATTGTAAGCATCTGATAGGAAAAAGCCATAAATACTCTGGTTATCAAAAAGATTATCAGCGATGGATTTTTTAAAATTATCGACGAATCGTGTGTTGACATAACTATTACCTTTCTACAACTGCATTAAAACCACTAAATTATTTTAATATTTTAACACTTTAAAATTTAAATTTCCATATTTATTTGATTCTGTGAAAACCCTATTTTATATGAATTTAATTGCTGCCTGATATAAGTTTGTTACATAAATATTACAATTTAAATTTTGGATTGACGGGATAATTTTACCTGTGTTATAATTAAACTACTTTGCCTACAGAAATGTTGCTGGGTGTAAAGTATAATAATTTAGGAAACGAAAGGAGGATAACGATGTATAATTTGAAGCATTATGAACTCGAACAAAATATCAGAATTAACGGACTGGCGCATAAACCAAGTATTGATTTACGCATACATTGGCTTTATCCTCTGTTTAAGAAGTAATTTGTTTTACATTTTACTGTTAATAACGGTGGTTAAGTCAATAAATAGGACTTAACCACTTTTTATTTTTAGGGACTAAAGTGGAATTCTTGACCAAAAGCATTTTAAAGTGTAGTTCCTATCAAGTTCTTGAGGTGCCTGGAAGAATACATAGATTTGGGTTCTAATGAATGGTCTTCCACACCTTCCTCAAGAGAAACATTACAAATATATAACATTAATGATACATGTTGACATTCAAGGAACTATATGTTATAATATAAAATGTAAAGTTATGCAAACAAGAATGCTGCTCGCAAATAAAAGCGAAAGGGGGATAATCCAATGACAAGATTTAATGATAGTATAGAAAGGCTTAATGAATCTCATTACCAAGGAGCCAATTATATTATGAATAATATTTTGAATGTATTATCATATAAACTCAATATTCTAGCGGATAGTTTGTCATATGAACCAAGTATAGATTGGGGTAAACATTGGCTTAATCCT
>JAUZPS010000178.1 GCA_030705945.1 Bacillota bacterium | reverse complement strand
GAGCTAATTAATGTAATATAGTTTTGCGCTTTCTAAGAGCTCATCTATCAGAAAAAACTCCTCTAGTTTCAAATGACAAAACTGAGGAGTTTTTTAGATACTGAACTGTTCTGATGTACAATGTTTATTGCAAAATATATAGAACAGCCTTTGACAAATTTTATATTTCCATCCTTGCCTTTTTCCTTACTTACCTTGGCGTCGGCGTTGGTGTATGAGTAGGAGTATTTGTTGGAGTGTTAGTTGGAGTATTTGTTGGCGTACTTGTTGGTGTTGGAGCGCTTGTTGCTCTAAATAAAATTGAATCCGGAATTAATGTCTTTGAGATTCCCTGACTGGAGTACCTTACCTCTAAGCCATATTCCCCATCCCTGTTAAAGTAGTTAAGCGTAAAATAATGTTTTCCTGCGGCAAGATAAATTGACCCGCTTGTTTCCTTCATTTCATGTCTGCCATCGTTATCTACAACCAATGTACTTCCAATATAAAACCTGCTTCCATCATCGGATTTAGTGTAGAAGGTATAGTTACCAGCAGTTGCAATATTTATATAACCTGAATATGAGTAACCATAATTGGCTTTTGAGGTTTTGATTACAAAATTATTCAAAATTGCTGAACCAGTAGAAGTCATCCCACCAAAATTCGGCAAACTTTCCCAATATCCTTCATAATACTTAACATCAACGCCATTTACAGTATAAGCAGGATTTTCCGGTGTTCTATATACTGAAGTCGGTGTCGGAGTAACGGTAGGAGTAGGCGTAATATAGCTGTAATTAACTGAAATATTGTCAAATTCAGCATAATTATCAACAGCTCTAATACCTATAGCGCCTGATGTATATGAGCCATCAACAACATCTATTTTGGCTGAATTCATGTCATCCAAATATACTCTTATTGAAGTTCCAACTCTTATAACTTTTAATTTGTAAACAGTATAAGGGTTTATTGTAACCCATGCATAACCAATAGAAGTTGAGGCGCCCGATGAAATTCTGAATAATTCAAGCTTATCAATATTTGCGTCAATACTGACATAGTAACCATTAAACGCGTAAGTCCCTGCTGCAGGATTGGTTACATCAAATATTATACCCGCGTTGCCGGAAGTGCCTATAGTGACATCTGCTGAATATGTAAAATCTGTAAAATTAGTTCCGTTTGCAACAGATTTCGCTTCGCCGTTTGGATTGACTGTATATTTATTATCCTCAGTTTTCCAAGTGCCATTATATGTATTCCATCCTACTGCGTTGCCGTCGTTGAAGTTATCGGCAAAAGCAGCGGCGGTTGGAGTTGTGGTTGTGGGATAAAATCTGAACCAGTTCACAGAGAATAAGTAACCGCTTCCTCCCGTATATTTAAGAATTAAGTTATGTATTCCTGTTGTATTGGTGATATCAATCTTTTTCGTAATCCATGTCTGCCAATTGCCTGTAGTAGGAATCGAACATGTTCCTACAAGCTTTCCGTTGATATTATCCAATCTTATTTCTATGTATCCGCCTGAAGCTCCGCTTGCATATCTGACTTCAAAACTGTTGGCTCCATTTGAAAAATCAACATTATCATATTCTGAATAATCGCCATTTTCTATCCACTCAATATCCTTACCGCCTTCGGAGCAATTTACTGTTTCAACATCCTTACAGTTGTTATAACTTTCCGCTTCAATCTGTGTAAAAGCGCTTCTAGCAGCTATTGTAGGAGTCGGGGTAGGCGTATTTGTAGGTGTATTTGTCGGCGTGCTGTACGATGTAACGGCATTAGTAAGGAGATTATCCTTAAGAGCAGTTACCTGTTCCAATTTGATTACACCTGAATCCACAAGTTTTCTCAATAGCGTTTTTTCCGAACCCTTAAGTTTGGTTAATAAAGCATTATATGATATTGAAACAACATCATCTCTTAATATGTTCTGTTTTGATTTATAGTATTTGCCTTCAGTTGAAGATAGAAGTCCGATACTTACGGCTTTATCTATTGATTCATCCCATTTAAAATCTCCCTTTGAATCGTCATAACTCAAAGATCTTAATACATATGTAACATATTGATTTGCTGTTATTTTCATTCCCGCGCCAAATCTGTTTTTATCGATACCAGCGGTAATTCCTATTGAATAAGCATATGCTACATAACTCTCGGCCCAATTTCCAGACGGAATATCTGAAAACGAGGATTTCAGTTTTTGATCCTTAGCTGTTTTTTCAAGACCTAATAACCTTAAAACCATTACAATAGATTGCTCTCTGGTAAGATCTTTATCGAGATCAAAACCAGTATCGCTGCCCAAAAACAAGTTCAGGCTTTTTAATTTGTTGGCCAAATCCAGATTCTGAACCGCCGCTGCGCCTGACATATTTATTGAAGTTATAACAACAATAAATGCCAGTAAAACTGTAAAAACTCTTCTTTTCATTAAATCAATCCCCCCAAAAATTAATATATACTTTGACGCT
Organism: Bacillota bacterium; assembly: GCA_030705945.1. Taxonomy (GTDB): domain Bacteria; phylum Bacillota; class Clostridia; order Acetivibrionales; family DSM-2933; genus Pseudobacteroides. Next base: position 5,971 of record JAUZPS010000178.1, on the reverse strand, counting down.
GAGCTTTACATATTTGTTCCAAAAAAGCGATTATTAAAATTCTCAGCGAAATGTACTTACTCATAAATCTTTTTTTCAATACACAATTTAGCTCTTTCTTTTGTCTTCTCATCACTTACTAAAGCGTTTTTCATAAATTCAGGATTATTTTTCAAGAAATTCTTCATAGCTTCTTTAGGATTGTTTATGTACTCATCAATCATTTCAAATTGGCTGTTATTTATATATCCGCAATCTAGAGCTCGTTCAAATAATTCCTTATCTATATTTATCATCGAGAATGGAATAATATTCCGGCTATTTAAATATTCTGCTCCACCCTGCATTCTATCGACAACCGCCATACTCCATTTTATTTCCCCGCCAAGATTTTTTATTGCAGGGATCCACGCCCTTTCATAACTTGAGGCTTCATTTATGAGGTCTGCTATATGAAGGACTTTTTTTCCATTTATATCTATGCCGTCATTAACCTTTCCATCATCCAAAACAGCAACCGTCAAGTCTTTATAGATAGTAATGTGTGGCTTTTTCAAAAAGTGAGCAATAATTATGGAAAAAAACCAGTCTCTTCTTTCTCCACCGGATATGTAGTCGAAATTTTTCATTTCCGGGCTTTCTTGAACAAATTTAGTCATCTCGTCTATAAGTTCTTTAAATATCGCGTCTTTAGAGTAGTTGCTTAATACTTCTTCCAATAATTTAACTGGACATTTTATTTTATCAGCCTTTTCTGAATCAATAATCTTCAGTAGATTGTTAGCCTTATCTTCGCTTCCATATAGAAAGTGCGTATTGATATAGTAAGGCCCGATAGCGCCTGAAGTATACCAGAATGGTTTATCCTGGGGACAAACTCTTAAAGCTCCTGTTTGGAACAACCAGGAAACAAGCTTTTCTTTTAAATTACTCATGAAACATTCCTCCAATTATGTTAAATATATAAAATTTTTTATTTAGTTCTGTCATCAATTTCCTTTTCATATTGTAACCACCACTCCTGATTATATATGGTACTCAGTTCCTTACTCAAATGCGAAGAATCTCCTTCGGTAATGACATTAAATTTTCCGGCATCATGTTCTATTATGGTAATTGAAGTATTATCATACCATTTTATATTTGCCATCTGGTCGAGATTACAGCCTTTAAACCTGCACATAAGAGCTTTTATTGCTGTTCCGTGGGTAACAACGCAAATATTTTTTCCTGTATTTTTTTCTATGATTATATCTACTTCTTTGATCAACCTTTCCTGAAACTCTGTCATTGACTCACCATTTGGCATTTTGTGAAGATGTGGTCTTTTTTCCCATGTTTCATTCTCGTATGGCCAGATTCTTGCAAGCTCATCCCAACCTTTTCCTTCCCAATCACCGCCGTTTATTTCTTTTAACTTATCGGTTCTTATAATAGGAAGATTCTTTATGTTAGAGATGTATTGAGCAGTTTGCAGAGTACGTTTAAGGCTGCTGGAATATAAAATATCAATTTTTTCATCCTTAAGCCTTTCTGCGGCAAGTTTAGCCTGATCATGACCTTTTGGAGTTATCTCAGAGTCTGTCCATCCATGGAATTCTCTGTTAAGATTTCCTTCAGCTTCCGCATGCCTTACAAAAATAAGCCTTGTTTTCATTATATTCCTCCTTAGGAATAACTCTATCACTTTTATTGATTAATTTCCAGAATCCCTATGATATCCCGGACGCTCTCAAAATTATACATAGCAAGGTAATCCTCAATTCCCTTTAAAACATCCAGACATACCGCCGGATTAATAAAGTTCATAGTGCCAACCATTACCGCGCTTGCCCCTGCAAGTAAAAACTCCACAGCGTCGTCTCCATTTGATATGCCACCCATACCTATAACCGGTATTTTAACAGTATTGGCAACCTCATAAACCATTCTTACAGCAATTGGCTTCACCGCAGGGCCTGATAGTCCCCCCACATTCTGAGCCAGAATGGGTTTGCGTTTATGAATATCTATTGCCATGCCTAAAATTGTATTTATAAGTGATACTGAATCTGCCCCTGCATCTTCAGCGGCTTTAGCGATTTCTTTAATGTTGGTTACATTGGGCGTCAGCTTAACTATCAGAGGCTTTTTGCAATAATCGCGAACTCTGCGGGTAACTTCAGATATCCCCACACAGCTGTTTCCAAAAGCAACTCCGCCTTCTTTAACATTAGGGCATGAAACATTGAGTTCGATAGCGTCTATATCAGCATCCTGCAATATCTCAGCCATTTTACAATAGTCTTCTATAGTATTGCCAGCTATATTAGCAATTATTGCTGTATCAAATTTCCTTAAAAAAGGTATTTCTTCTTTAATAAAATGCTCTACGCCTGGATTTTGCAAACCGACGCTATTTAGTATGCCCGCGGGAGTCTCAGCTATCCTGGGAGGTTTATTTCCATGGCGCGGCTTAAGGGTCAATCCTTTAACAGAAACTCCCCCCAACCTGTTAAGATCAAAAAACTCTGAGAATTCTCTTCCAAAACCAAAGGTTCCTGATGCGACCATAACTGGATTTTTTAATTTCAGACCACCAACATTAACGCTGAGATCTGTCTTCATGTTTGTATTTTTCATATTACCCCTCATTTTTATATTTTCATAAATATAGAGATTTATCTTTTATATAATATCATTTAATTTTAAACCTATCCATATGGAAACATAATTTTATTGTAAAAAACAGATTTATCTGGTACACTCTTTTTGAAACTTGAACTATATTTTTAATCATTCCTAAATAAATTTGACTCACCTACTCTAAAAAGCAAACTTCTTGGCGAAAAATATAATGGAGGAGGATTTTATTGCTGAATATAAAGTTTTTCAAGAAACAAAAGCTAGAAAACGATCCATTGATTGATATAATCTTAAAAATCCGTCAGGGAGACACTTCGTTAAAGGATAAGATTATCAGCGATTACAGACCATTTATTATTCAATCAGTTTCAAGAGTTGTAGGCAGATATATTGATCCATTAAACAGTGAAGAATTCAGCGTTGGCCTTATGGCGTTTAATGAGGCTATTAGCTGCTTTGATGAAAAACAGAACAGAAATTTCTTAAATTTCGCCGATCAGGTCATAAGACGCAGAGTTATAGATTATATGAGAAAGAACAGCAAACTCTCGATGGAAGTGCCTTTTACATATTTTGAAAACAACGACAATGGAAGTTTTGAGGAGAAATACCTTAAGGTCGATTATCAGACCAATACTGATAATGTAGAAGTCGAGGAAGAAATAAACGCGTTTAAAAATGAGCTTATGAGTTATGGAATATCACTTCTGACTTTAGCTTCCTGCGCTCCAAAACATAAAGACTCAAAGCAGCTTTGCATCAAAATTGCAAGACTTATTGCCGAAAACCATGAGCTATATGACAAATTCAAGCGAACCGGAAACATACCGATGAACGATTTGATGAAAATTACAGATGTTTATCATGGCACAGTTGAACGCAACAGAAAATATATTATTGCAATGATTCTAATAATTAAAAGCAAACTTGAAATTCTTCAGGGATATGTACGTGATGTGGAAGGAGGTGGAAGATATGAGTAAAGGCACTATATTGGAAATAGAAAATGATAAGGTACTTGTCATGACAGGAGAATGCGACTTTATATACATAAAAAGAAAGTCAGGCATGTTTGTCGGTCAGCAAGTGCAATATGTTGATCGCGATACCAAAATAAAAAACAGACAAAGCAATTGGCTAGTTCCTGTAATTTCAAGCGTAGCAGCCATATTTGTCATAATATCGTCTTACTTTATTTTCTTCCACAAAAATTCAGTTAATCCATTAAACGATACATTCGCCTTTGTTGATATTGATATAAATCCTAGTATAGAATTCATGCTTGATGATTCAAACAAGGTAATTAAAGCAGTCCCGCTGAACAAAGACGCTGAAAAAGTCATTAAAGGCGCCCAATTAGATAATATATATCTTGAAAAAGCAATTACCAATTTTATAGCAAAGTCCGATGAACTAGGATTTATTCAAATCGGGAAAAACTATTTGCTTGCGACTGTTTCATTAAACGACGAATATAAAGAGTATGGAAAAGATACACAAAATCAGAAATCATCTTTAGACAAATTAGAAGAAACACTAAATATTGCTTTAGAAGATAAAACCGATAAATTTAAAGTTAATAAAGTTTCGCCCATCATAAAGAAAAAAGCGTCTAAAAACAACCTTTCTATGGGACGTCAGCTTTATTTTGACAACCTTAAAAAGTCTGGAAATGAAATAAGTATAGATGAAGCGCGAAATGAGGATGTTTCAATTATTATTGATAACCTAGACGGGTCAAGTAACGAATCTGGCGACACAAAAACTAAATCGCCTAATTCTACTTCGTCTCCTACTGGCATTAAAACTAATACTGCTTCGGCCAGAGTATTAACAACCCCCACAATTAAACCGAATTCAAAGAATACGCCAACGAAACCTGCAGAGACAAAGGCAGTTGAAAAAGTTGTTTACGATGACAATATTATGGATTTATCAGGCAAAATCAAAGGGAACAATATTGTATTAAATTGGACGCCAATAGAAGGAGCAAATTTCCAATATTATAAAATTGTCATATCCAAAAATAATTCTAAGCCAAAGTATCCTGATGATGGATATTTATACGCAATTTCCGATATAAATACTTCGAGCGTAACTATTGGTATGGATTCAAAGTATAACGGCGGAGACTTTGGTGAAAGGTTGATTCCCGGCGCAAGATATTATTTTAGCATTACTTCAGTTTTTAAGGATAAAAAAGTTTATAGCAACACCATAGCGTTCACATGTCCCAAAACTGCGGTAAATACTACTAAACCCAGCGTTGATCCGAATTCAGCTCCTAAGCTGACAGCCAAAGTAGAGTCAAATGGCATTGCGCTTTCATGGACTCCGAATACCCGTGAGGGATTTGTTTATTACAAGGTCGTAATTTCAAAAGATAATCCTCACCCAAAATATCCAGAGGACGGATATATGTGGTATTCAGAAAAAGATACCTCATATATGGTAGAAAGTTCTAATGGATATAACGGAGGAGATTTTGACGGAAAATTAGTTTCGGGACAGAAATATTATTTCAGTATAACTTATGTTTATAATGATAAAAAAATCAGTTCAAACACTTTATATTTAACTTATCCTTAAAGCATTGACAATTTGATTGTATTTTTATAGATATCGATCTGAAGTTTTATATAAGTTCGCTTTGAAAAGCCATTTTCGGCTGTTTGGATACTTTATAAAACTAATTATACAGTTCGATATCTATATAAAAAGCAATTAATCTTTTACATTTGCCTATCACAAAATAACGTTAAAGCGTTCGTTATTTTGCTCCGTCAAATGTAAGATTAATAGTGCTTTTTATATATAAAAAAGGTTATCAACTTATTATGTTATATTCCTTGGTTTTACTGTCCCAATATGGATTTCTTATTGAGATATCTTCTATCTCTAGTTCGATTACATCATCAAATTCTTTTTCTTTCAGATTTAGCGTTTGATTTTCCTGAGGGCTCACTTGGTCCTTTTCAAAATCTGCTGATTTACTTTTTATATTAACATTGTCATTTACTGAACTTGATTCTTTCTCAAATAATTTTAAGTACATTTTTTCCTGATATGAGGGCTCCCTATTATTATTATTTATGTCTAGCAATGTTTTTTTATTTTCTTTTGGCTTTAACTTATACCGTTTAACTGAATGTTCCTTTTTCACTTTCGTAGCAATAATAATACTATCTTCTATTTCAATATTAGAAGTAACATTACTACTTTCTTCCATTTCAACATTAGAATTTAGTTTATTGCTATTTTCCACTTCTTCAACATTAGAATTTAAATTATTACTATTTTCTATTTGAACATCAGTATTTTTTTCGGTAGTATTTAATAAACTATCCATTTCTATTTCTTCATTTTC
>JAUZPS010000177.1 GCA_030705945.1 Bacillota bacterium | reverse complement strand
TTGAAACGCCCAGTTGCTAAGTTTTTTTGATACTATATAAAAAGCAATTAATCTTTTACATTTGCCTATCGCAAAATAACGTTAAAGCGTTCGTTATTTTGCTCCGTCAAATGTAAGATTAATAGTGCTTTTTATATACCTTACTGAATGTCAACAGGAAAACAATACTTACACATTTTCGCCCCGGAAGCGCTCGAGATATTTTCCACATATACCCTGCTGTCTTTTTTGATTTGTTTAAGGCAGCATTCGGGGCTTGTGTTACTTAAGTCATGGACAACGCCGTTTTCTGTGTCAATAAGATAAGGGAATTTTAATTGGGGCTTACTGTTTATTAAATGAACCCCGCTGTATATAAGCTCGTCTTCCTCAAGAAAAACATCTTCGGACCTTACTTCGCATATTTTAAGAGGGGTTGTATTTGTATATTCATCCGCTCTCGATAATAAAATTGTATCCCCAGGCTCTAAAACCGCAATTTTTATAAAGAAAGAAACCGGAAGCCCTGAAATAGAGTTTAGAATATATGATCTGATTGTGAGGTCTTCATCCAGTTTGGCTTCAATATCGGACCCTACTGGATAATTATAATCAAGAGGCTCCTCATCAATCGTCTGGCACTCTAACATGTCGCCTGAGACAGACACGATAATAAGTTCTTTTGACAATCTGTTTCCATATCTTAACTTTATGATATCGTTCTCCCTGAAGCCTTTTACCATTACATTTTTTGTTTCTTCCTTTGCGGGAAGCGCCTGAGCCAAGGAGAACATAATCCTGTTGTCATTGCTTTTAACAGCGCTGTGTTTAGGATACAAGACTAACGGTTTATAGTAGCCTTCGCTTAACTTATTCAGAATGAGAGTATAGCTTTGAACAGATGATTTTACCGATAGGTCGGTTATATAATCCACTCCGGGAGTATTCTTTATCACTGAATAAACCTCAGATACATATAAATTTCTTCCAAAATCCCAGCCCATATTTTCGTCTCCACCTTTTAAAGGGTCAAAAAATTGTTTGAGGTTCTCAATAATACGTCCTTCAATTATTTTTACCGATTCAGTGGATTTATAGGTTACATTTGCTTCAACACCCACTCTTATATAGTCCGGTCCAATTACATTAATTCTCTGTTGGGTTCCGCCGGTAATCAATGCTGGCGTCTTTTCAGATAAATACGCATAAATTTCACCTAGAAGCTCCTGACTCGGGGCAGGCTTCGGATCTTCGCAATTGGGCGCAACTATGACAGTTGCTTTACCTGGCTTAAACTTAAGATCCTGATCCATGGTAGGGAAGCACTTTACTTTAGCGATCTGAGGCATAGCTTCACGGACCATCCATTCAATGTCTTCACAGGTAACTCCCCTATCCCTGCTTTTTAGTGTATATGGCCCTCTTATTTTTGCTTGCTCCGGATCTTCCTGCTCAAATCCCCCGTCTCCGGATACAGGATTGGTAACTGAATCAATATCAGCGCAGCTGTCCCACATATGTACAACCGATCCCGCCTTGGCATTGCCCTTAACCCCGCCCCCGCTAAGATAGTCGCATTTTATATTCTCGATCCCTGCCGGCGGAATCATGCCATTGTTTCCATCTCCGAAAATAACAGCGCCATTTGTATGATCGAGCATATAATGCCTGCTGTCTGGTAATGAGAGCGAAAATGTTTTAACTTCCTGCCAATTTATCCATTCTCCCTTTGCCAATGTCTCCCTGACATATAACGACTGCCCTGACAAAACTGGAAAGCGCGTTAATTGGAAAGTCTGTTCCGGTTCGCCATTGCTTGAACCGAGAATCTCGCCTGAAATAGTTATGTGATTCTTTGCCCAGACAGCATTCTGATAAATTGCCGCTATGTGAGGATATATCTTATATCCCCCATTCTCCAGACGCGCGCGGATCCAATAGTACTCCGAGCCAAAAAGAGGTATGTTTTTAACATCTGAAGGCGCGACAAACTGAATGATCTCTCTTAGGGTGAAATGTCTGATTGAGTCATTGACGCTGAGGGCAACCCATCTTCTTCCATTCCAATATTCCCAAGCTACAATCGGGTCTTCGCCAATCTGGCTGCCGGTCAGCGGGAAGAAAAGACTGATGGGCAGAGCGCTTATATCCTGATCGAAAGCCATATAAAAAGCCGGTTCACAATCAGTACACGGAGAAAATGGTTTGAAGTATACATTTTCCGTGATACATTCATAATGCCTGTCAGTAAAAATAAAGTTATTTTCTGTAATAACTTCTTCCGGAAATTCCTCCACCGAATACCCTATAGTAATTGCTTTTACAGAAGGGGGACGAAAACTAGGCTTGATATATTCCACATCTGTGAGCTCCACATCTGTGTTTTGTATTTTTACTGTCTTAGGTTGATAATCCAGATAGCCGTCTTTACCGTAGTCGCCTTCAATTATGCGCGCCCGGATCCAGTAATTTTCCTCTCCGTCAATAGTGAAAGGCTTAATTTCCGGACACACAAACTCTATAGTACCTGATGTTGTAAAAGCAATTGTATTATCAACATTTTTATCAGTTATTTCGTTCTCATCAATTCTAGCCCTCAAGCCGCCTTCTTTAACACATCTACTTCTGGATGTGTCTATGAGCAGTTTCCACTGAGTTCCATCCCAGTATTCCCAGAACAGACGCACATACTCAGGATCAGGAACAGGATAGGAATTTTCATTGGAGAGGTCAACTTTAATTTTGACAAACGCGTCTTTTTTAGAAAAAGCATCCCGTGACGCGATATAAAATGTATCATTAAATACAGGTCTTTCTCCAAATACGAGAAAATCCTTACTTATATCAAGCTTTGAATAATTAAAAAGCGCGCCGTCCGGAAGCAATTTATCAGGACTTACATCAATTCCTACCTTGATAAACTCAATATCCGGCATGATGCTAGAGTCCACAAGAGCCGTGTTCAACTGAGCAAAAACCCAATTATTTTTCCACTTTCTGAACATTCTGTTTTTGTCATAGCCTGAAATAGTATTAGAAGTAATTCCTTTTACATTTGAAAAAGAAATTTTCATCCCTATTAAAATATTTTCTTTCACTTGCTCAGAAATTATTGAAATAGGATTTCCATCTTTATCAAAGCAGAACCATGACATTCTGCCGCAATTAAAGAAATCCCCCAGAAGTATCAGCTCTTTATTATCATTCATGTAATACCAGTATGAATCTCCTGTCTTTATTGCCGACCCCAACTTGATAGGAAATGGCTTATCAGATCGGTCCATATAGTACCAGTAAAACATTCCCAAGTTCAGAGGGTCTCCATATTTCAGAGGATCTTCGGGATTAATGGTACTTCCAAGCTTTATTTCAACTGGATTATTATCCTTGTCCAAATAATACCAAGCTACGGCATTTTCTTCCAAATCCACAGAACTTGAATCCTCGCCAAGAAAATTCCAGGAAATTTGAGGAAAATTGAATCTTTCAGGTATAAAATGAATATCCAGATGTATATTCGTTGCTTCGCTGAAATTCAGAAGCTTTGAATTACCGATATATAATCGATGTGATACGGGAAGATCCCCTCCAAAAATTCTTGCAGCCTTTCCCGTTGGCTCAGGCGCGAAAAGAAAATCCTGGTTGGTCCAACTGTCGTCTCGTGGGTCTATGCTCACTGCCCTGACCAATTTAGGCTTTATTACGGTAATATCCTTTTCTGTCTCAAAGACTATTTCAGCCTGGTTCTCCGGCTTAGCGGATACCTTAGAGCCTGAAGGTACATAACCATTGCTTATCGAATCCTCCTTAAGCTTGAAAACCAAAGGAACTTTGGCTACTCTCGGAGGAGTAGGACTAATGCCAACCAGATTTAAAAATGAAATAAAATGCTTCTCCGGCGCTTGATTCAAACGTTCAATAACATGGCCCATCATATTGGAAAAGATATTAACAAGGGCGTCTAACTGCTTGTCTGCAGCGATATCATCCACGCTTCCCCATTCTGGGCAATATTCCAATATAAGTCGTCTGAGATTTGCGACCAAATCCTGTTGGTCCCGATTATCGATTTTAGGTAAAATGTTAGCCATTATTTTCCCACACTTTCAAGATAGAATGGATAAACCAGATTGTCCTTGCTGTTACTTGTTTTAATCAGATATTCGATTGAAATATCCATAACCGGCTCATTCTGCCTGGGATTCGCGGTTATGTCGAGGACTTCTATTCTTGGTTCCCAGGTAAGCAATGCTTCTTCAATATGACTTTTTATCAATGTCGCCGTACTGATATTGTTTGAAGCGTAAACCATTTCTTTAAGTCTGCACCCGAATTCCGGACGCATGACCCTTTCACCCTTACCCGTTGACAGGATGAGTAAAATGGATTCCTTTATTGAGTCTTTCCCTTCAGATGTCTGCGCCTTTTCTTTGTAAACAGAAATAGGCATCTTCCATCCTTTTCCTAAGAAATCAATTACCTCCATATTAACCTCCTATAAAAACTGTTCCTACCGCAATAACTTTGCCTACAGGAAGATCAGCCGGATCATTGCAGGTCATTGCCATATCGCCGTTTCTTGCCGCCATTTTTCCATTAATCTTAACTGTCGCGCTTCCTAAAATTATTTTCCCTTTGTTCTGCGGCGATTTTTGAAACGGCCCTCCCTGAGGAATGTGAGCCGGAGTGTTTGAAGCCGTAGAATCAACTGTCGCGGCAGGTTGGCCCATTATCTTTACATCGCTGCTTAAATTGCCGTCAATTATTCCGGTAAATGGGTGTGGGAGCGGTGTAGGAATCATTGAGGTTCCGGCAGGGATCATAACTATATGCGTATCGGAAGCTACAATCTGATCTCCTTTTTTTGCTGCGGGTTTTCCCATTATCATCATTCCTTCCTTAATATTAAAAGTAATCTTTTAATTAATGTTTACGGTAGCGCCTTTTATTGTCATATCAGCTGACGCCTTTATGTTCATACCGGCTGAAGCTTCGATTTTTGTATCCGCTGACGATTTGATCTCGACATTTTTAGCGCTTAAGGCAATTTTCCCTTTAGGGGCTGACAGCTCTATGTCCTTGTCGGAACTTACAGTGATTTTGTTTTCTTTTGTATCAATAATAATTTTGTTATTACCGGACTTATCAATTATCTTGATGTTTTCGCTCCCGTTTTTGTCTTCCAACTGCAAAATATGACCTTTAGAAGTCTTAATGACAACCTTTTCCTCATCCTTTTTATCAAAGAATTGAAGGGTATGCCCACTTCTGGACTTAATTATGCGGGTATTGTTTTTACCATCGCTGTTTGTCTCAGGAGGCGCGTCTTTTCCATTCCATAAAGAGCCTATTATAAATGGCTTGTTGACATCTCCGTTTTCGAAGGCTACTAGCACCTCATCCCCAACTTCAGGAAGAAAAAACGCGCCTCTTTCTTTTCCCGCCATGAACGAAACGATTCTGGCCCAGTGAGATTCATTCATACCTAATAAAGGGATAGCGACTTTCACAAGCCCTGGTCCAGGCTTATCGTCAGCATTTGAAGAATCGTTCTTTACAACTGTTCCAATCATTACGCCTGAGATTTTCCCATCATGGCCTATACTGCCTGTAAAACTTGAAATACCTAATCCATCAATCATATTCCTGTCCTCTTTACTTTGAATGTGGTTGTATAGCCATTGCTATCAATGGCGTGAACAGTGGAAACAATATAATATGTTCCATTGAAACGATCATCAATTCCTAGGAGTTTTACAGTCTGACCGGCTCTTAACGCCTGATTTCCCCAACACTTTCCTTCACCTGTAATAAACTCTTTTATCAAGCTGTTATATGCGGCTGCCGCAATATTTTTAGCCTCGTTTAAATCTACAAGATATTCGGCTGGAATTGCTATTGGAGACTCCCCTAAAGCGTTGACGGAAAATTCAAAGCCTGACTCCTTGCCTCCCATTTTTGAGGTTTCCGCTCCCTTTTTAGCTTCCCCGGTGATTCCCTTCTTGTCTTTTACATCCCATCCACGAACTTCAATTTTACTTCCCCTAGTCAGAGTCCTAAGCTCAAGAGTCAGACTATCAAAGTCTTTTCGGTAAGCCATGTCGGCTAATTTGGGATCTTTTTGGGAACGGGATTTGACAAAATACAGTTTTTTATCTTCCACATAAATTTCATAATCAAGGTTTGTCGCTCTTTCCAATAAAAACTCGTAATTGCTTTGATTATTCTGAAAAATGAACGGGTAAACAGTCTTAGTCTCATCAGCTTCAATTGTAAGTCCATGCTCTTTTGCAATTTCAGACGCAATCTCGCTGTCTTTCTTCTTTGTAAAAGCTTTACTCCGAGTGCCCATACGCAGCTTATGAAGCAGGTCATATCCTCTGAGCTCCACTAGGGAATGCTCGCCTAGTATCACTTCTATCGAGGTAATTTCTCCGCTAACCATGGGATCAACATCATCCAAACCAATAGAAATGCTTATTTTGTCGCCCGGTTTAAATGTTTTAAGGTCAATCCCATGAATATTACCGCTAGAATAGTCCACAAGGTTTAATTTTATTGAAAACATAGTTGGTAAATTTATCTCATCCTCAACGGCAACCTCTTCCACTGCATCAATAAATTCTTTTGATAGAGGCGACCCATTAAGCTTTATCTTGTAATTGGCAACTCCTGTACTCATAATCAACCACCTCTAATCGGGAATAAGCAATATTCTGCCAATATCATCGCTGCCAGGAAATCCAACGGGATTTACAATATTGTTAGCTTCTGCAATCTTACGCCATTTAAGCGGATCCTTCAGCGCCGCGTTTGCTATTAAATCAAGCCTCTCTCCGCTTTTAACGGTCCACAGCTTTCTGCAGGCCTCCAAACCTTTAAATACATCCACTTCTTTATCCAGTAAATTTGAAGTAAATGTAACATCAACAATAGCTCTTACAGGAATGCCATTCCCCAAAAACATGGTGAACCTTTGGTCAACCCTTGTAACAACTCCCCTGTAGTTGAATAATCCCCATGAAAACACACACTCAGGCGGAAGTTTGGTTTTCTTTTTAGAGGATGAAGGCTTCATCAGAAGAACAATTTTGTTGGTTTCCTTCCTTACATCCTCCCCCGTACCGTTTTTCTCATATGTATCATAAAAGAGGGAAACTTTAAACTCAGGCATTTGCGTAATCTTGAACTGTTTCTTGTCGTTTTCTCCGTTGTACTTGGCTTCATATGAAACTGTGTACTCATTGGGGTTGAACATTACTTCAATATGGTTTGAACCGCTGTCATCCTCATAAAATATTTTTGCTTTTTCTATTGTCCTATCCATCGCTAGAACAGCCATTACAACATCCCCCTCCTGTCTTTTTGTATTGATATCCTTTTATCGAGGATTTTTAAGACTTGATCTGCCAAGATGTTAATTTCGTTTTGTCCTAAATCACTAAGTTTTTTCTGCTGCGCCTTAGTATCAAAATTTGCCGCATTGAGACTTACAAAGTTTTGCGCGCTATTTGAATATTGATTTTGTGAACTCACATCAGTCTCTTCTGTTTTTGGAGGAAGGTTAAATATCAATCTGCTCTTATGAACATAACCTTTATATTCATTTTGAGCGTTCTCCTGTTGAATGACCGGATCAGAATCCAATTCCCATGTATCAACCCTACCGCTTGGCTTATTCCTCAATGTCTTTGTTGCTTGATTTCTATAAATGCCATGTATATCAGCTGCCATAGAATTTCTGAAATCCTCATTGTAGCTTTCAAGATCAACTGTTTGTTGGTCCTTACGGACTTCATTTTCAAATGATTTACCATGACCCCTTCGAATGACGCGTTGGTGACCTTTTCCAAAGAGCCGTATATCTGTCAGTTGATTTCTGTTATTTTTGAGTATATTTAAATCGCTTTTATCCTGAATTTTATATTCCTCAATATGATTTAATAAAAACTGAACTTCACGCGGTTCATCAACAATTCCATATGAATTATTTTTGTGTACGTTGGATTTATAATGTTGAATGATGTTTTTCATTAATAACCCAATTGAGTTTTTTCTGTAATAAGCCGATTTTCTAAGCGGGTCCGCAGCCTTTGCAGCCAAATGCTCATATGCTTGTCCAATAATCCCTCCGTAAGAAGCTTCTTTTGAGATCAAGGAAGGTTCAGTCACTCCATCTTTATCCAATTTGAGGCGCGAAAGATTTTCCATTCTAAATGAATCAGCTCTTTCAATAACGCTTTGTTCCCTTGCGTTTTCATAAGGAGCTTTAACTGTATATACATTGCTTTTCTTATCTTGCAGATTTAGATAATCCGAATCAATTTTAAGTGGATTATCTTGATATAGTGACTTGGAAAAGGCTTTTTTCTCATTGATTTTTGAGTTTTTAATCAATTCTTTTTTATATCCCGTACTTTTAATTTTATTGTCGGCGCTATCCAAGCCAATATTTCTTTCCAGTCTTTTAAATGAAGTTTTTAGAGTAACCTCTTTTTTCAGATGGATTGAAG
>JAUZPS010000176.1 GCA_030705945.1 Bacillota bacterium | reverse complement strand
GCACATACTTTTAAGATTTTCATATAATTCATCATATCTATCAGGCTACAACATCCAACCACGCTAAATAAAAAGCCCTCAAACAAAAAAATTTGGATAAGTTTTGAGCGCGCCTCCTGAAACAAACTCATCATAATTATATAAAATTATATCAAATTCAGGAAATTTGCATGCGGTTTCATACTCATTGTTATAATTGGCATCAACACTTTTAATATCGAAATAATCTGATGGATATAATATTTTAGTCTTCATTGATTACCCCTTCGCAAATAATTAGCTTAACAGTTTGTTTTCTCTAATAAGTTTGGTTAAATTCCTATAAAATAGGTTATTCCCTATATTCAATACAATTAGTTTGTTAGCGCCAGACTTCATCAAGTGTTTCACGAAATAGGGTATTTAAAGCCCCGTAGTCTGACATTTTTTCTTTCTTTATAGTTTTGAGATACTGCTCATAATGTTCTATCTTACTCTTTAGAAAATCAATAATTAATGGATTTTTTTCTTCAATATCAATTTCCATTCCGGCAGTTTTTTTCTCAAGAAGCTTATTAATTTCGTTAACTAAGCTCTGGTCCATAGGCTGCTCAGCAATTAGTTTACTGAATTCCATTGGAGGCATGGAAATGTTCTTTTCAATCCACATGCAAGCCAGAAGGGGTCTAAGAATATAAAAATATCTTTTTATTTTGACTTGATCAGTACTGATTATTTCCTCATACTTGTTCTTGGCTATATGGAGGTAATGATATAGTGTAGGTACGGGCGAGAAGTAATAAGGTAGTAGGTCTCTCATCTTTGTGGCTGTGCTGTAGTTATCCATATACACAATAGGGGAGCTTAGCCATTCAAGTAATGTGGGATTTGACTTCTTATATAAAAGTAATGCTTTTCTTATGTCCCAGCCATTAATATCTAATAGCTCATTGATAGGTAATTCTATGAAATCCTTCTTTTCTTCAACTGATAAGTACCAATTAATAGGATGTATATATATGAATCGGACATCATAGTCACTGTCTTTGGATGCGAAACCCCAGCCTCTGCTACCTGATTCGATGGCATAGAGTATTTTGACTTTATAAGCTTCTTCAATTTCCTTAAGTTTAGATATTATAATATCTTGCATTTTATATCCCCCATAAACCTATTAATAAAAATATGTTAAAATTTGCATTTCACTCTCATTGTTTGAATTCTAGTCTATAGATGGCAATATCTGAGTTAGGTCATCAATTTTTTGTTTATCATTTGGATATTTTGCAACAGCTTTTAAATAAGGTATTAACCTATATATTGATCCTGTCTTTATTGCAGATTCAGGTCTGATTGAATTAGCAAAGAATTCATCTAACATTGTTGCTATATAACTAAGGTCTTGTTTTCTTTCGTAATTCATATTCTTTGAGGCAATTGTTGCTTTTCCGGCCCAACTTGCTGCATTTCTCATGGTAACACTATCTTTAGAATTTTTGTAATCTTCAATTCTATAAGCAATTTGTTCTAGACATTGTACATAAGTATAATTACAATCTTCTTGAATCTTATTAAAGGTCCTTTTCTGAGAGTTGATTTTTACTCCTGTAAAACATGAAATAAATACAAATAAAATAATAATAACCGAAACTACATTTCTTTTTGAGAAAAGCGCCATTTTGATTATCTCCTAAAATTCTTTATAAATATTTTCTCTGCGATACAAGAGGTATAGTTTTTTTATTTCGGCTTAATACAATTTGTTCAATCACTATTATCCCAAGTTATCACATTTGTTTATAATCAGTTTTCCACTCGTCATTTTTAAGCCAGTTATAAAGCTTGTCAGTTTTTACATAGACATGCTTATTACCGTTAGTAACATCAACAACACCATCAATGTATTTAACACTATATGAATTATTTTTAGTTATAATATAGTATGCAGGACAAATACCTATTGAACTTTTATTTGTGTTTAAAACAATAAGCTGTGATGGTCCTATATTTCCACCAAATGTTATAAGTTCATTAGATTTTGGAATTTCACTTGTGTAAATACTAGCATGATCCAAATATGTTACTAATTTTGATGCAATATTTTTCTGTTCATCGGAGCTCTCAGGAACCCAAACATTAGCTGCATGACTGGCATCAGCTATATTTATAGACTTTAATAAAGATGGATTTTTTAATGTTTTTATCAACAAATTTGTTGTTTCATTATCCAAACGTGTTTGTTTTTGATAAACAGAGCTAAAAACAAAATATCCTCCTATTCCTAGAGACAGAACCAGTATAATAACAATGCTTACTCTTTTAATCAAAATTATCACCCCTAATAACAATTAATTTAGCTAATAAATGATATCATATTCCTCTCGCTATTTCAGTTTTTATAAAAAATAATGAGATAATGCTTACAAAAACCGTCAGTATTAAATATGAAATCGAAAATGCTTTATATTTCTTCATTGTAAACTTAAAAATAATAATATTTAATATCATAAATATTAACGTGGGTATCCAAATTGGAAATCTTGCAACCTGAGAATAATAATTATTCAACTTGGGATCACTGTATCCTGTATTGGATTCAAATATTGACACACAATAGTTTTGTATGAAAGCAATGTAACATATTGAAAACATTAGCGCGCAGGATAATGATCCAAGAATTTGATAAGATACTGGCGCTTTTTTGTTATTCATGTACATACAACTCCTTTTTCTAAATTCTTCTTCTAGACCACTAATTAAAGCCTACATATCATTTCCTTTCTTTTCAACAAAATCTCTAATATCTGTTCCCATAACTATCCTCCAAAGCTACCGAAATTATGAGTGATTTAGTAAAATTACTACTCTAGAATCCACATTTAATACTTGTGTCTTATTAGCCAACTCAATTAAAGGCTTTTCCCAGTGAATATGTCCACAAAATACTAATGTAGGGGTTGAAGCTTCGATAATTCTTCTTATATTTTCGTCTCCTGAATAATCTTCTTCAAGATTTCCTGGAGTTTGATGAAGTATTAGAATATCAGGACTTTTCAAAAGCAATTTTTTTATTCGCTGCAAATAGTCTTCTTTACTTATTCTATTCACTCTATCTGAGTCGCCAATTATTCCGCTTATGCCAGCTATACTTAGACAATCGATTTGACTGATTTCTTTATCAAAATAATGTATCCCATCTATCTTTTTAAATTCCTCAAATCCCTTTATTTCTCCAAAAGAATCATGATTACCTGAAATGCCTGCAACCCATTTAAAGCCCTTATTAAAATGATTCCATACTCCTCTCACATCTCCAAGTCCTCCCCTTTTGCCAAGGGTTGCATATAAATCACCGCACAGAACAACACCTATGTTCTTAGGAATTAGACTTAATTCGATTTCAATAAACAACGGTAAATAATCAGCAAGGACTTCACCGAGCAAGATTTCGTGATTATCTTTTCTTACTATACCCTGCAAGTCAGAGGTTACAACTAATGCGTCAATATGTTTGGGTAAACCGGATACTTTCCCGAGTAAAATAGGCAATTTTGCATCTGTCACTTTATCGCCGGATACTATAGTTTTATAATATATATTTTCGATGGCATCCGGATTAAGCTTTTCAATTTTCATTAATATACTCCTGCATTGGTTAAGAAAATACCATAATTTTATTAAAACTCTGCTTTTACTATGCTTAACTTTTCCTCCGGCATATGAAGCAACTTCGTCTTCAGGCATTATATTCAATGCTTTAGACCCAAATTATATTGATAATGATTCTTTATTTGCTATTTTCGCCGTATCTGAACTATTTATCTATTAATACACATTTAAAATTTCGATCAAGCAATTCTTTTATGTAGGTTTTTAGCCCCCAGTGCTCCAAAACTCTTTTATCGCCAACTAATAAATACTTATTTGTAGTTATTGATTTTGACGTATCAAGTATAAAATCACCCAGAGATAATCCAAGAATCAAAGACTGTTTCTTAATACTATCCTTTGCAAAATTATTTACTGCGCCAATTCCAATTAGTTTATAGTCCTCCATGTTAATGTCTTCATCTTCAGATTTTGTTGGGAAGTCAATATCAATGTATCCCACACCAACTCTTTTTACTTCACCATATAAACCACCCAAAACATTTATATCATTTTTATAAAATCCATTTTCATCAAGAATAATTACATATTCTCCGTTCTGAGTAATCTTAGATATATATTCTTTTAATTTTTCCTTACATATCGTATCAACTATTTCGAAATGCGCTTTCTTATCTATTTTTCTTAAACGTGAAATAAAAATATCAATAAGACTCATTTTGCTATTACCCTTCATATTTATTTTAACTTCAAAGTTATCTGTTACTTTTAAGAAGATAATTTTGCAATCAGTTATTCTGTGTGGGCTCCTTCCAAATAAACGAGTACCAATATATAGGCATTGCTACCATACTGCCAAACAGAATAAGAACTGTCCAAAGAAGCTTTTTGTCTTTATCAACATTTACATTTCTATAAACATTAATAAGGTAAATTGTCATTAATACAAACATTAAAAGCATTGTAAGGATATGCATAACTACAAATGTAAAGAATTGATTCTCAACTCTGATGCTTGGTCCCGTCATTGAAAAGAACATGCTCATAAACCAGAAAAGAAAAATAATAATATATACTGGCGGCCATAAAGTAAACAAACCAAGAATTATTTTTAAACCCTTATTCATAAAATCCTATCCCCTTTAAATCAAAATTCAAAAATATAGTATCCAAATCCATTTATAATCTTAGTATTCATATACTCAATGATCCTGCTGTTCCGTGTGTAACTTAAATGCTGATGCCCATGCAATAAGTACTTTGGAGAATATTTATGAATTAAATCAACAAAACACTTAAAGCCCATGTGACATATATCATCACCATCACCAAGTTTATATGCAGGCGCATGTGTAACTAAAATATCAAAACCTTTGTTGATCCATAATTTAGGGCGCATTTTATTAATTCTTCTCTTCATTTGGTGCTCTGTATATTGAAAATCACCATCCCGGTATCTATAACTTCCTCCTAACCCTAATAACCTTAAACCCTTATATTTAACAAGTTTATCGTCAATATTAATACAACCTTCAGGAGGATTAGTTTTATATCTTTCATCGTGATTGCCATGAACATAAAATAAAGGAGCCTTTATCATTGTAACCAGAAATGATAAATATTCTGCTTTTAGATCTCCACACGATATCATCAAGTCAATATCTTGAAATCTACTTCGATCGAAATAGTCCCATATATATGAATTTTCCTCATCAGACACAACTAATATTTTCATAAGCGCTCCTCACGCGTAATAACATTTGACTAATCTTGTAAAGACCTTTCATTTATAAGCCATTCAAGAAATCTTTGGAGGTTTACATGGCTTCTATGTCTGTCCTAGAAAAGGTTTGCTATTGCTCTTGTATAACTGTTAGGTGATAAGTGCGCCTTCCGATCAAAAGCTCTCATACAGTTCAACAAATTATATTCTATTAAGAATACGTGCCTTCAGCTCTGCTAACTGATAATCTGGAAATTCGCTCCACTCTTTCATATAATCCTCTTTCCCCATTCTTTTCACTATATTTTCAAAGGATTTAATGATCTCATTTATAAAATCATCACGCATACCTATAACTTCAAAATCTGGAACTCCTGTAGTATAAGTATCTAGCGATGTTCTATCGATTTCGTAAGATTCACAATCAGAAGTGTATATTGATAAAAATATTTTATCGAACTCACACTTTATTTTCCAAATTGTCGCATTTGGCTCTCCATCCCAGCATACAATAGCTTCTACAACTTCTTTCTGAGAGTTCTGAATATATAAACTATTCAGAGCCTTTAGTAATTCCCATGGCGCATCATTCCCCAAATAAATCGATGCAGGTATTTCGAGCATTTTATCTCTGCCAGCAAGTATAATTTCAAACCATCCAACATTAACACTCATTATATGAAACCCAGGAAAGTCCGGATATCTCAACATTTCTAAAATTTCTTTTGAAAATATACTTCCGTAAGCAGAATTGTTAATGAAAGTTATATATCTAAACTGAGCAAAATTAAATTCTGTATCATCTAAAAAGTTGCCTTCAAATTTTGATAAGTCTAGGTTAGAGTAACAAAAGATACATGATTTTAAATTACAATTTTTAAAAATAGTTCTAGATAGATTAGCTCCTGAAAAATCAGCATCAATTAAGCAATTTTCAAATATTAGATTTCTTAAATCATCATTAATAAAACAGCCTCCTAAATTAATATCTTTAAATGATTTTTGTCCTTTTTTAATTAACTCTCTAAGATCTTCTGCTTTCATGAAATTCACCCAATCTACTCCTTCAAATTCCATAAATCATCTCACTCCGATTTGTGATCCTGATGTCTTACATGTTCAATGTTCAGCATAATATAATGTCCTTTTGACCAGCCATATAAGATAAATGCTTATAAACTACTAACTTCGATAGCTCCAGCCGCTAAATCCAAAGCCTCCATCGAATGGTATTGATTTCAATATACGCTCATCTTTGTATATTCCACTATATTGATCCATCTCGTTAACAATCCACAAATACATATAGTTATTGAATTCCATAGATCATTCCCCTAATATAATTATGTATCATAACTCTTTAATTTTTTTATGCGTTTTGCTTCATTCAATACTTTAACAGCCCAGTCTCTATCGTGTTTTGATATAATCAGTACATTAAAACCAAACTGTAATCCATTTTGCTTTACCGAAATATCATCATCAATATGTAAATCTATGCCAAACTTAGAAGGAACTTTTGAAGGCATAATCTCTTTTCTGCTTCCTTGAACTAAGTCTTTATGAACCCTCTGATTGATTATATTACTGAGCTTTATACCATAAATACTAAATAGTCCTTTAATATATCCGGCGCTCCTGTCAGATGTCGTATATACACAAATATCATAACCTAAGGATTTTAATTCTTCGCATAAATTCCTAATTCCTTTTCGTAATTTTTCTTTATATAAAAGAGATTTAATCATTTTAACCGGATTTTCATATATTGCATCGTTTTCGGTAAGTATTAAAGTGTCATCTAAGTCAAAAGAAATTTTCATTTGTTCCTCGCAATATAGTCAATATAGAACTTATCGTATTTTTTCCATTTCAGTATTCCAAAAACTATAGATAAAACTGTGAATAAAGTAAAGTACATAAAAATGTTTGTAAAAAATTTGAAGGACGTAAAGTAGCTAACCCCAAATCCGTTTTTCAAAGCCATTATAATAGGCAGTATTATAGACATGGGTAATGCAACTACTAATATCCAGTGGAATAAAATATACTTAACCTTTCCTTGGCCTTTTATTCGTAGCCATTCTTCTTTGGATATATCATTCATATTTGCTCCTTTTTAATGAATTGCTTTGTATTCCGTTGCAATTTATTTTATCACTTTTTAACTAAGAATTCTATTTAATGGGTTTTGTATTTTTAAATTCATATCCATTGATTGGATTAATTTGTATTGTGGTACTTGTCTATACATTTTTACGTATATAATGCATAGTTTTTTGTTTGCGTTTTCTATCTGAATTTTCTTTTGAATATGTCGAAAATTCTTGAATTATAAAATTTAGAAGTATAAAATAAATATTGGAATTAAAAAGAGAAAATGGAATTGTGTTTGTTTGCTATAGTTCTTTATTTTGGGGGAAACGTTATGAACAACGTAGGGAATGCAATTCACATGCTGGTACTTCTAAAAAGTAGAGGCAAACTTAAAATTTCTGAGCTGGCAGAGCTTTTAGAAGTAGACAAGCGTCAAATAAGGCGATATAAGGATGCTTTAGACGTTGCGCAAATTAATATCAAATCGGAGTCCGGCAGATATGGCGGATATAGTTTGGAAAGTGATGCATATTTAGTTGGTCTCAATATTAATGACGAGGAATTCAATTCACTTTTGATTGCTAATGAACAATTAGCAAATCACCCTGTTTCAAAAGATCTGAACTTTCTAATTGATAAAATCAAGGTTCTTTATAAGGAGTCACAAAATAAAAGCCTTTCTGATATGTACATGTTCAAAGGAACAAAAGAGAATGTAGACAGAATGGAGCAGCAGAAAAAATACTTTGATTTCTGGGCTGCCATTGTGTCTAAAAATAAGGTTTGGATGGATTATGCTTCTTTAAGTGGTGAGAAGGGTAGAGTTATACGGCCTTACGCATTCTATCAATACAGAGGGGATACTTATTTTGCTGCATTTTGTGAGGTTAGGAATGAGGTTAGAGATTTTAAATTGAGTAGGGTCAGAAGTTATAAGGTGCTGGAAGAAGGCTTTGAGGTTCCTAGAGACTTTGATTTGCGGGACTTTATGAAAGACTGTATTGGAAATCATAAAGGAGAGCAATTGGAAGTTTGCCTTAAAATTCAGTTCCCCATGTCTCAAATTGTAAGGGAAAAGGTCTGGGTTGAG
>JAUZPS010000175.1 GCA_030705945.1 Bacillota bacterium | reverse complement strand
ACAATATAAAAATAGATCTTCAACCTGGCGAATATCTATAACCCATTCTTCATTATACAATTTATTTTTAAACATTTCTTTAATATAATTCAAGGTTGCGCATTGTTTAGAGACAATATCAGATATATGGTTTTGCCATTTGAGATCCAATTCTCCATTGACTAGAATGCTGCCGCCATGGTTGACTATCGCATATTTAGGGGATAAGTATTCTTTAAAGGCTTGTACCCTATTATATTGTTCTAGGGTACGCGTGGTAGCAGGTATGAAAATCAGCTTATCATTCAGGTTACGAAGCTTTTCCAATACCTCTTTATGTATATAAGAAATTATCTCTTCATTTTTCATTTCAATAGGTAGAACTTTATCCTCTAAACCTTCACCTATATGCTTTTTAGAGAAAATTAATGTCTGATCAAGATCGCTAACAAATATCAATTTATTTTCTCCCCCATAAAATTTATAATTGTTTGATGAGCCCCACGCATTTATAAGACTTCAGGTTAAATTGTTCTACTGTAACATTTTTTTCCCGCGCGAGCTGGAAAACATTCGTAAGACTTTTGTCATTCAGATCTCTTACTAAGATTTTCCATGGCAGACGTCGCAGAAGTACGCGGATTGTCTCGCCAATACCTGGCTTTATATGATTGATATCGCTTATAGAATAACGCTGGCCTACGGCTTTGACGTCATCCATACCAATCCAGCTGGGGGAATCTTCTTTTTCAGAATCATTTAATTGGTTAATTATTTTAAAATTATCTATCTCCTCAAAATAAGATGATATTTTATCAATAAAATAATTAGACAGATCCTCTTTGATAAGCTCCCTATAAAATTTAACGCCGTGAAAGTCCATGGAGCCGATAATATCATTCCTATGAACGGTTCTGCTGATAAGACCTGAAACCGTAGAATTGAGACATGCGCTGGGAATCAAAAAATCCTCCCTTGTTCCGTATGTTTTAACACAGTGACCAGGATCTGCTAATACTGCTAAATCAGTATTGAGGGCTATTCCTGTTTTGTTAAAGAGTTCCTTGCAAGATTCAACCAGGACGCTGGTAATCATACCTTTTCCAGTCCAGCCGTCAATAAACTGTATTTCTTTATCATTATGCCTTTCTATAATGTACCTGACAGCATTTTCATCAATACCTTTACCTCTTATTATAGAAATACTGTAATGTGGGATTTCAAGCATTAGTTTGGAGCTCATATAACGCTTAATCAGTATGCCAACGGGAGTGCCTGCTCTTGCAAGTGATACGAGTACTATATTTTTCCCGCGGTTTTTTATTATTTTATTTGAAACAAGAGCGGTTGCATAAGCAAGCTTGTGAGCGGTTTCTTCTAATGAAATGTTAAATAAGCGGATATATTCAGCCGAAGGCTTGTATTCTACGGGAAGCATTTCAGAGTAATGAATTCCGGACTGAATTGCGCTCTCTCGTTGCAAAGTATCGCTTTCGTTGATTAAGCCGGAAATCTCTTTAAGTAAAAAACAAACATCTGATATATCATAGCTGCCGGAAAATGAGCATGTTTTATCACTGAACAAAGTGTTTTTTATATTCTGTTCCATGTATTTACCCCTTTCAATGGAGTTATATAAGAAGTAGCTTTTTTGAAGTAAATCTTCGCAACAAATAAAACTACTTTTACATTTGACTATCTGTCAAACAAAATGACCTGAGCATGATAATATTGTCGCCTTTTTAACTCCCAGCCTACTTACAACTTCAAGCAGATCAGTAAGCCCAGTTTTCTTAAAGCCTCTTTCAAAAAAAACATAAACCTCATCATAGAAGCCATAAGGTATATTGTATACAAAATTTGTAATAACAGGGTTTGGGGGGCAACTGAATACAAATCTGTTATTGACCGGATAATCGGGAGAAGGCGATGGAAATATCGGACTTCTCGTGGTTGAATGATAGTAGATATCTTTATCGATGAAGCATGAGATATAAAGTGGAATATGCATGAATTCTTCGGTTCCTAGAAAAAGAATCCTCGTTCCTGTTATTTTATCTTCGATAAATTTTGAGACCTGTAATATATTACAACTGAGCCTTTTCCATTCTTCCGAATCAATACCGAATCTTCCTGAAGCTTTCAGGTAAGGAATTGGATTTTCTTCTCCCGCATCATTAAAAGATGGCGCTGAAATAAAATCATTAAAGTAATTTCCAAGGCTGAAAAAGCGAATTTCAGGTGGCGTATCGGAAGGTTTTCTAGAAGATGCCAAAGAATCATCTGTAATATTGGATTCTAAAAACTTATCGACACATCCCCAGTTCTGTAGTTTTTTGGTAGGCGATGTGGTAAATTCGCCAGAAATCAGAGAAATGAAATTAACTTTTAACGAATATTCTTTTTCGAATTGGCGCGCATATTCAATATCAGCCTTCGAACGGAAATCCAATATAGATAAAACCACATATTCCTTTCTTTTATGTATTTTATCGAGTTCTTTTATTATATTAAGAACTGTTTTACCCGTTGAGATTTCATCATCAATAAGTACAATAGGCGAATCCAGTTTTAAAGTTTCATAATTCAAGGGATAAATTCTATGCGAGGTAGCATGAGAATGCTCTTCTTCAAATAAGATCGGATTTTTAAAGCATGGAATATTCTCTCTTGTGGTATGTATAAAGCAGGAATTTTCAAAGCAGTTGAAAATGGAGTGTCCTAAGGAGGTAGCTGTTTCAGCGAAGGCTAAAAACAATATTTTATTATCTAGATGTATAGGATTAGCGGCTATCTCCCTCCAGATAGATTTTCCGTCCTTTGAATTAATAAGGGAAGCTGCTATTTTATTTACAATATCATTATATTGAGAGTAATAATCCTCAAGGAATTTATATGCAAGTAAAGCCCCTGTAAGGAGCGAATTAGCGTTTCTGACGGGAATATGCTTTCCAAGTACTTTGCTCACGAAAAGATATCTGCGTTTTTTATTTATTCTGGCTCCAATAGAATATATCAGATCAGTTGGAAGATTATATCTGTTATTTCTAATTTCCAATTGCATATGTATAAGATCAAGAACATTATATTCTTTAGTATTCATACTCATAAATGTTAATCGGGGTTGAAACTATATTAAAATCAATATTAATCCTTTATTTTATTATCGCAAAATACCGTTTAAGCTGTTTGTTAGCCTGCCCAGCTACGTAATATTAATAATGATTTTAATATAATAAAAGAATTAGCCTTACAATCTGCAGAGCAAAATAACTATGGCTTTAAAGATATTTTGCTCTGCAAAAAATTGTTTATGTAGTATCAAAAAAACTTAGAAACTGGTCGTTTCAAAAACTTGAAATAATGGGCTTTCGTCATATAAACTTGAACAAAGAATTTTTTGAAACGCCCTTTTTTAAGCCCTACAGTAAGCAGGTAAAGGATTGATGTTCATGAAATACCCCGAATATTTCCGCCCTCCTAATAATTTTTTCCGCCCAAAGTTTGTGTGGCTTTATTTCATTCATTTTATTCGAATATGAGCTTTTAACTGCTCCGTTTTTCTCTTCGCCGGATGAGAGTATGCTGACAGCATCCATATACTCCTCATGTGTAACAACATATAGAGCTTGTACAGGAACTATATGAGATGGATGAATGACTGTTTTGCCAATAAGGCCATTAGCTTTATCCAAGAGTACTTCTCTCATTAAACCATCGGTATAACTGTCTAAAAGCCGGGAGCGAATTTTCTCGCCTTCAGCGCCGAAATAGCCGCGGAAAGGCGTAACACGCAGCTGCGGCTTTAATATTCTTTCGCTTGAAAAGTATTCCCAGACAGGTCCGGAAACAACAAACTGTCTCTGAACACGGCAAAAGGTGTTAACAATAAAAGCAATACAATCCCTTATTACAGATATATCATAAATAGTGACATCAAAACTTCTGCGTATCCCGAATAAACCGCAAAAGTCAGTTCCGCCTATTCTTATATTTAATATCAAATCAGAATAGTAATCAAGCATGGATACAAGTTCAGTTATTGCCTCATTTCGTCTCTCCCAATATATAAGCTCCGGAGATTCAAGTATGGGCATAGCATAAAAAGTCTTTCCTGTTTCCTCTGTAATGCGCTTTAAGAATTCAAAGTATCTTTCGCCGCTGGTATTGGTGAATTTAGGAAAAACAAATCCGGTAACACTTCTTAATAAATCACCTGCAATCTGGTAAATTCTATTGAGGTGCAGAGCGTTGCGTACTCGGATAAATATCAGAGGGATATCCTGATATTCCAGTTCCTGTGACTTTATTGCCAAATCAAGCCTTTTTAAATGTTCAACCAGAGACTTCTCAGCTTCCTCAACCATGTCGTCCCCTATAGAATCCTCCATGCATATGACCATTGACATAAGACCCTTATGCTTCCGGTTAATAAGGTCATCTATAATGTTTTTCCGAACAGCCGGCATATAGAGCGTTGCGCCTAATGCATAGGAAAGTTTATCTCTGCTGTCATCTCTTTTGAATATACCGGGCTTAAGATGAAAGAAGGATTCCATATCATTCTCTGTCAAATAGTTAAAATGCCTCACAATACACCTACCCAAACAATCCCCTTAGGGGAATAATAAAATATTACAACTGAGAGTATTAAAAACTTATACGGGGAATTTCTTAAAACTCCCTTACGTCTTGATGATTCCTTTCCCAAGAGTCCTGAAAACAGCTCCTAACACTAATGCGCCTACTCCTACAAGTATTATTCTGCCCCACATATAAAGTGGAAGAGGCTGCGTATGGAAAAAGGAATGTCCAAAGTTGGTAATAAGTATCTGAACTACTACAATTCCTGTCAGTACACCAAGGAAACTCTTACTTTGCCCTAAATTTCTAAAGATAGAGGTTCCAAGCTTTACTGCTCGCGCATTAAACATGTTGAAAACCTGCATAAATATGTAGGTTGTGAAAAGAACCGATGAAAAAGCAAACTCGCCGCTGAGCTTTGAAGCTCCCATTATATCAAAGGCTTGAAGTCCAATGATAAACAAGGTAAAGCATACGCCCATGGTGAGAATATTATATAGCATTGTCTTTGTAACAAAAGACTCGGTACGTTTTTTTGGAGGATCCTGCATGATGTTTGAACGCGCAGGTTCAAGTCCAAGAGCCAGCGCCGCAAGAGTGTCCATAACCAGGTTTACCCAAAGCAACTGAAGAAC
Organism: Bacillota bacterium; assembly: GCA_030705945.1. Classification (GTDB taxonomy): domain Bacteria; phylum Bacillota; class Clostridia; order Acetivibrionales; family DSM-2933; genus Pseudobacteroides. Next base: position 3,306 of record JAUZPS010000175.1, on the reverse strand, counting down.
AGTAAGTGGCAGGGCCTGGAAGTTTGAATCAGGGAACAATAATTTTAAAATAGGACTCAGTATGGCTATCATCAAGGCTGAGAAGTTGATTGTGAGCTGAAACTGCAAAAATTTCTGGATATTTTCATAAAGAGTACGGCCCCACTTAACTGCCTTAACAATACTTCCAAAATTATCATCTGTCAGGACTATATCACTTGCTTCCTTTGCTACATCAGTGCCACGTAGGCCCATTGATATGCCAACGTCGGCTTTCTTCAAAGCGGGAGCGTCGTTTGTTCCATCTCCGGTAACCGCTACGACCTTGTTGCTTGATTGTATAAGATTGACAAGCCTTTCCTTATCGGATGGCGTTGCTCTAGCCAAAACCTTAAGCTTGTCCAATACTTGCAATATTTTGCTGTCAGGGCTTGTTCTGAACTCAGAGCCTTCCATAGCGGCCCAGTCTCCTTGAAGCAGCCCAATTTCTTTTGCAATGGCAGTGGCGGTTTTTATATTGTCTCCTGTTACCATCTTAACATCTATTCCAGCAGAAAGAGCGACATTCACCGCTTCCTTGACATCTTCCCTGACAGGATCGCTTATACCTACAAGGCCTAAGAGGATCAGATCGTTTTCAACATTCAATGAGGACTGAAATTTTTCACTGGCTTCAATTTTGTATGCAAGAGCTATAATTCTCATTGCTTTATCGCTCATTGCAGAAATAAATGAATCAAGGCTTTTTTTATGTTTATTTATGTCTTCAATCTTTGAATCAATCACTATACTTCTGCAAAAACCTATAATTTTTTCCGGAGCGCCTTTTACATAGGTTATTCTGCACTGCTCCGCAATTTCGCAGCATTTACCGCTATTGGCGATCCTGCAGTTCTGGCAGGTGTCATAACCCGTTGTTGAAGCCATCATTTTTCGTTCAGAAGTAAATGAAACTCTGTGATATATAGGAGTTTCTTCACGCAATTGATGAAAATCTATGCCCATATTGCCTATCCAAGTGAGAAGAGCGCCTTCAGTTGAATTCCCTACTACCTTGTACTTACCTGAATCATCTTTTATAAAATCTGCAGTAGAGTTAACAGTTAAAAGGTATTTCAATATATTGAAATATGAATGTTCCTTTATTTTGCTGAAGGAATCCTTATTGAAGTTCTGGCCAGCAAAAAAGACTTCCTGAACTTCCATTTGATTTTTTGTCAGTGTCCCGGTTTTATCGCTGCAAATAACATTTACGGAACCAATAGTTTCGGTTGCAAGCATTTTACGGACAAGATTGTTGTCCTGACGTATTTTCCTCATACTTAGAGCAAGGCTTATTGTAACAGCCATAGGTAAACCTTCAGGCACAGCAACAACAATAATTGTCACAGCAACAATAAAATAGTCAAGTATAGTCTGAATATTGGTTACAACATTCTTTGGAGTTATAGCGAAGAATGATATATATATCAGAAATATAGTGGCTAAAATCGGTCCGCCTATTGAGGCGATTCTTTTAATTTTATCGTTTCCTAAAATTTGGCCAGCGCCTGATAAAATAACTATAGCTACTAATACTACTGCGGTTGTTATTTTTAAAGATGAGCTTATTACTCCAAAATTTCCGCTTAATAATGTTGAGGCGAATAACGAAAAGAAAATAAGTATCGCGGCAGTGGTGCCTACTTTGCTTATAAGCCCAGCAAGGGTGCCAAGCTTTAATTGCAGCGGAGTCTGTTCTTCTTCCTGCCTTGAAAGAGATCTTAATATTTCACCCATCTGCATCTTTTCGCCTACTGCAGTTACAATGGCTTTACCTTGTCCGGAAACTACAACTGTACCACCCAATAGCTTGTCCTCATCTTCAGACTTGCTAACGGCAAGGGATTCTCCTGTCATAAGAGATTCATCAACTAGCAGATCAACACTATTTATCACTACTGCATCGGCCGGTACCTTATCTCCGTTTTCAACTTCAATAACATCGCCGACCACAAGATCACGCGTTGAAACAATCTCTAATGAGTTGTTGCGTATAACCTTAACCTGAATATTTTCATTATCTCGTTTTAAGGTTTCGAATGCCTGATCTGCTTTATATTCGCTAAAGAAGCCCACACCGGTTGCAATACTTATTGCTATGAAGATTCCTATACCTTCCCAGGGGAACTCCTTATGGTAAAAGCCGATGAATACTGATATTGCGGCGCATATACATAAAATTATTATTGTTGGATCCTTAAATTTCTCGACAAACTGTTTCCAAAGCGGATCCTTCTGAGCAGGAGTAATTTCATTTTTTCCGTATTGCGCCCTGTTTTTTTCCACATTCTCGGTTGTTAATCCCGCATGTGGATCTGAATTATACTCAGTGAGGTACTTCTGAGCGCATTTATAAACTCTGGTTTTATTATCCATATATAATTTCTCCGTTGTTTTTTATTGATATCTCATTACAATATCCTTAAGCCCAAAATCATTTGTTCCTTCTCCAATTGCTCCGAACTTCCAATCACTGTTATACCTGTAAATTTCTCCGACTAACAATGCGGTTTTTCCGGCATAATTATCAGTAAGGTTATATTTGAGCAATTCCTGGTTATTTTGTGGATTTACTATTCTTATAAAAGCGTTTTGAATCATTCCGAAATCCTGTTTTCTTTTTAAACAGTCATAAATATTTACAATAAAAACTAGCTTGTGTACATCGCTGGGGACTTTTGAAAGGTCAACATTAATTTGTTCATCGTCGCCATCACCATCTCCTGTCAGATTGTCGCCTGTATGTATTACGCTTTTGCAGGGACTCTGAAGGTTTCCGAAATATACCACATTATCTTTGCGCGCTATTTTTCCGTTAGAATCCAACATTAAAACCGACGCGTCACAGTCTATATTAACATTATTGTTAAACAGGCCTTTAAGTAAGCCTGGCTTTATAGGATCCCATCCGAGTCCAACCAGCAATTTTGAAATTGAAGTTCCTTTTGTTAGGTCAATTCTTTGACCTTTTTGAAGATTAATACCCATAAATCTCAACCTCCGTGATTTTTTTAATATTTTATCCTAATATGCTACTTCAAATGCATTTTCTTAAATTATACACCAACGTAATCTTATGTTATACAAAAAAAATTAAATTAATATATATATAAAAAGCAATTAATCTTTTACATTTGCCTATCGCAAAATAACGTTAAAGCGTTCGTTATTTTGCTCCGTCAAATGTAAGATTAATAGTGCTTTTTATATAGAATAGATGCATATAATTTATTTGTTTCTAAAATATTTAAATAATTATTAGATAAAATATTTAAATACTTTATT
>JAUZPS010000174.1 GCA_030705945.1 Bacillota bacterium | reverse complement strand
CAGCCGTAATGTCAAAACCCTTCTTCGCTAACTTAATTGAGTAAGAGCCTGTTCCGCAAGCAATATCGAGCAAAGATCTTGGAGGTTCTCCCGCAATGTCGTTAATAAACCTCAACTGTTCCTCAAAAGAAGGGAAAATATAATCATAATACTTTGAGATCTCATCATAAAAGCCCATATTATCACACTCTTTCATAGAAAATATTTTATAGATATCAAACTGTAAAGTTTTATGTAAGTTCGCTTTGATGTGTCTCGCTGCGGTTTTCAACTTGAACAAGAAATTTCTTAAAACACCCTTATGATATGTTGGCAGCTTAATTTAATGTTCACAATATTATTATTATAATTAAGTCAACTTATACTTTCGGTATCATGGGATACATAAAAAATTTCATGTATATGTTATATTTAAACATACGATAAATCATTATAACATAGCTCCCTAAAAACATTTATGTAGTATCAAAAAGAAGACTTGTAAACAAAAGAAATCTAAAAAGTGATGGAAATTATTAATGAGAGTAATTTTATTATGGAAAAAAAACAGTGAAAATGCTTATAAAAAGATATTTATTGAAAACAATAATGTAGTAGGCGCAATAGTAATAGGAGATACAAATAAATCTCCGCTTTTAAAAGGCCATTGAAAAAAAGATTATGCCTGACGATCTGGATTTTAAGAATAGAAGAACTGTTAAATAAGGGAGTTTCAAAAAATTCCTTGTTCAAGTTTTGTATGATGAAAACCCATTATATCAAGTTTTTGAAACTCCCAGTTGCTAAGTTTTTTTGATACTACCTAAATTAAAAAAAATAAAGCTTAAGAGGAGGCTTATACTATGAAAGAAATTAAATTTTGTGAAAATAACTTTATTCATGGCGCTGATGAGGTAATGGAAAAGTTGCAGGAGGAATTCCCTAACATAACTATTGAAGTTGAGCCCTGCCTTGGATATTGCGGGGACTGCGCTAATGGCCCATTCGCTTTAGTGGAAGACGATTTTATTGAGGCGGAATCATCTGATGAATTATATGATACCATAGTTGAAAGGTTAAAATAGGATTTTCTATAAATTTAATCGACTAATATCGTAATAAAAATAGTGATTATAGAAAGCAGGCAGAACTATATGGAAAACGGGCAGGTAGTGTGTCCTTCTTGCAATAATAGTAAACTTACAGCAAAATATGAGGCAAAATATATTTATTCATATATCATTGATACTGATGCTCCTGGGCTTAAAAATAAGTATGAGACGCTTCCGTTCATGTACGATAAAAGAGATCAGGTTGAGGCTCGGCAATATATTGAATGTGATACTTGCGGAGCGAAGTATCCTTGTTTCTTTTCTCAAAACAGCATTGGAATTGATTTTAAAGTTTTACAAAAGGCCATTAAAGATAACCAAATGTAAATATTTATATCAGTTTGCTTTGAAAAGCCATTTTTGGATTTTGGGCGCAACTAATAAAACTAATTTTACAGTTGGTTATCTCTATAAAAAGCAATTAATCTTTTACATTTGCCTATCGCAAAATAACGTTAAAGCGTTCGTTATTTTGCTCCGTCAAATGTAAGATTAATAGTGCTTTTTATATCTATAACTTTATACAGATATTTTGTGATTTCAATCACAGTTTTTTTCATATCTTTGCAGTATCATATATTGTAAATAAATTAAAAGTGGAAATTAATGATTGGAGGATATATTTATGAAAATAACAAAGGATATGACAATAGGTGAAACAATAAGGACTAATCCCAATGCGGCTCAAATTTTGATGGGTTTTGGCATGGGGTGTATAGGTTGTCCATCATCACAGGCTGAGACACTTTCTGAGGCGTCAGAAGTCCATGGAATAAATATTGACAGATTGCTTGAAGAATTAAATAAATAAAAATAATTTGCGGTACAATTGTAATTAAAACCCATATCGTATACCCAAGTCTGAAAATACATTCGTTCTGATAGGTTCACCGCTCAATATGAAATTATAGATGCTTCCTGAATCTGTAGCAGTTGTCTGGCTTAATGCAAATTTCACCTGAACGCTGTCCATATTGTCAAAAGCACTGCTAAGGTCTGTTCTTCTTGTGTTGCCAAAGAAATTCATATATGGGATTGAGTCAACAACAGCAAACTTAGACGAGTCTGAAGGATAGTTAAGAAATTCCTCAAAAGATTGTTTAAATAACAAACTTTTGAGGAATTATGCTAGAATTGACATTATCTTATAGGCTGAATTGACAAGAATTAAAAAAGTTGGATTTTTAATTCATTCAACCAATTGACATTATATAACAAGTGTATTTAGTTATAAACGGATTCTAAGATATTGTGACAAAATGCGCATAAGTAATGACAATTGTAATATGTCATTAGTGGGAACTCAACGAATTAGATATGAAAACGAAGCAATGGTTTTGGTCTATAGTAGTTGAGGACCATCTGCAATAAAAGAGATAGCTTAGTGTAAAATTACTGTAGGAAAAAATAAGATAAGAGACACACCTTTTTGATATAACTTGACACGATCAAGAGATAGCGTCCATATATACTTTTAAGCAGTAAATATGGTAAAATGACCATAGAGCATTATAAAAGGATGATTGGAATATTTTGATTATTCAAGATTAATATATTTGTTGCAGGAGGACTTTTTGTGTTTCTAGTATCCATGCTTTTGTGGACAATTTCAATAATAATATTTGTTAGTGATGTCCATAGCGAGTCAAACCGTTGGGGATCATTGTCTACCTTTCTTTTTGGAGGTGGCGGCTTTGCGGTGTTGATCGGTGATATGCCATGCGATTTTTGCTGTGTCAGTATTATTAAGGCTGTCTTATCTTCACTTACATATTTTTTGGCGCCTTTTACGGTATTAATGTATACGATAACATATTCAGGCATATCAGCGCGTTTTAGCAGAAAGATTTTCAGGTTTATCACTTCTATAATTGCTCTTCCTGTTGTGTTATTGTACATATTTATCCCAGTGATTCCTTTCTTTGGTGGACATGAGAATTTCCATTTGCAGGTAGAACATACAAGAATAATGATGTTTATAGTATTACCTTATTATCTGATAACTGCAATTATTCTTTTAGCCGAATGCATTAATGAAAAGGATTTAAATTATAAAATGGACAACATTTATACGTGTTTGCTTATAATACCTCCAACATCAGCTTTTTTTATAACAAGTTATTTGTTGCCGTCCTTTGGGGTTAAGAAAGCATGGGAGTTTAATGTTTTAATAATTATTTATGAATTTTCTGTATTCTTGTTTTTAATTTTCTATAAAGGAGCTCTAGGCTTCAGAGCAAATCTTGAAAGGTATTCCCGCAAGCATGTAGAACAGGTTGTAATACAAAGCACTGGGGTTATGCATCATGCTATAAAAAATAATCTGGCGATAATTAGTATGATGCTGCAAAAGATTGATTTTAATTATAAACATCTGGATAGGAGTGCTTTTAATCCTGAAAACGAAATAATGAAAGCTATGGATACCTGCCAACACCTAAATGATGTTATGGATAGAATTAGACTTAAGCTTCAGCCAATTTCACTTAAGGAGGAACTTCAGCCAATTACTCCCATAATTGAGCTTGCGCTAAAGGAAGTTGAAAATAAGCTAATACAAAAGTCAATAAAATATCAGGTTGTATTCAGGAGTTGTCCGCAGCTTTCCTGTGATGGAGTTCACTTGAAGGAATCTATTGTCAATCTGATAAATAATGCGCTTGAAGCAATGAAGGAGAATGGATATCTGCAAATTGAGACTTTCTTTTCGCGGAGTGATTTTGTGATATTGATTGTGGACAATGGATGCGGAATTCCCAAAAATAAGATCAAAAAAGTAGGGGCGCCTCTTTTTACTACAAAAAGCGGGAATATGAACTTTGGATTGGGATTATATTATGTTAAACAAGTAATTTATTTGCATAAGGCGCAAATGAAAATTAGAAGCGCTGAGGGTATAGGAACAACAATTGAATTGAGATTTCCGAAGAAAAAGGTTATAACCTAAAGAACTTTAGAGAATCTAAAGGTTACGGAAGTAATTTTATAATCATACCTTAAAATGGACTTAGTGGTTTTGGCAGATCCAAAAGAAAATTTGTCAATCGGGTGTTTCCAAAACTTAATATAGTGGGTTTTCATCATACAAAACTTGAATAAGGAATTTTTTGAAACAACCATATACTTAATAATTGCGCATCTTTCTATTTTTATACTTTATAATTACATAAAAAAGTTGTATAATTATATATGTTAAAACATTATTAATCTTACATATAGCAGAGCAAAATAACGAACGGTTTTATCGTTATTTTATGATAGATAAATGTAAAACATTAATTGATTTTAATATATTATAATTCTTTTCAGTTTAAATGTCACTCATAGTGAAAGACATATCAAATCATCTATAATTTTAAACGAGTCCCAACAATGTATTAGATTAACTTTACTGTATCCATAAAATCAATATTTTTCATGCCTATTAAAGAGCAATATAATAAATTATTCATATCTATATAAAAAGCACTATTAATCTTACATTTGACGGAGTAAAATAACGAACGCTTTAACGTTATTTTGTGATAGGCAAATGTAAAAGATTAATTGCTTTTTATATAGATTGAAATCATTATTAATCATACATTCAGCAGAGCAAAATAACTAACGGTTTTATGGTATTTTGCGATAGATAAGGTCGTTTCAAAAAATTTCTTGTTCAAGTTTATATGACGAAAACCTATTATATCAAGTTTTTGAAACGACCGGTTGCAAAGTTTTTTTGATACTTTTTCATAACTTATATATTTGAAATTATATTGCTTTATGCTCGATTTGTGAAGCAATGTATATGTTTTCGTAATAATAAAGCTTATGTAATATGTTTATGTGAAATACAATGGTACAATAAGGAGTTAGTACTTATGGTACAAAAAGCAAAAGTTGTAAAGCTTATCAAAATTAATGATAATGATCTTGCGATAGCGCTGACAAAAGATTTCGAGTTCCTTTGCATCAATATACAGGATGATATTTATGTAGGAAAAGAAGTTGAGTTCACCGAGTCCGATGTTGTATTCAGGAAAGGTAATAGCAATTCTGAGGATTTTGTAAGTAGTTCAGATTTGCCGGAATATCAAAATAATAATATTAATAATATTTCAGTTGATCAGAAGAATAATACCCAATTTGGGAACGACAGTTCTTTGAAAGACTCAGACAACAAAGGTAGAGAACCTCGTTTGGATGACTTTTCAAGAGTTTCAAATAATAAAGATGGCTATCTGAAAATTAGAGGGTTTTCAAGCATATCTGATGCTCAGAGTGATAAAATTCAAGAAATGTATTTTTCGCAGAAAGCAGGCGAAAAAAAACATAAAAAAGATAGGAATGTTAAGAATTTTTCTAGAGTTTCAAGGATTAAAAACATTTCCACGGTAATAAATGTTAAGAATTTTTCAAGAATATCGGGAATAGCAGCTTCAATCATGATATTTATTATAGCAGTCAGGTTTGCTATTTTGAATAGAAGTGATGAGATAAGCCAGTTTGCTTATGTAAGCGTCGATATAAATCCGAGTCTTGAATTAAGGATAAACAGCGCTGGAAAGGTTGAAAAGGTAAGAGCGATGAACTCAGATGCTCAAGTTATTTTAGCTGATTTTAAAAATCAGGAAAAGAACTTAGCGGATACTGTTAATGAATTGATTGCTCTTTCAAAAGACTATGGTTTTATAAAGGATGCTAAAGAAGATATTTTGGTAACAGGTTCTTTAAATCCGGACATAGAAATTGATCCCAAAGATATTGAAAACGAACAAAACAAACTGAAAAACATTATATCGGAATTTATTAGCAAAGTGGATAAAGATAAAAATGGAGATAAAATATATGATGGGCTAAAGATTGATACAATAATTGTAAAATCTCAGATTAAAGCTGAAGCCATACAAAATCGAGTTTCTATGGGAAGATATGTTGTTTATAAAATAATGAAAAATAAAGATAGTAAAACTTTATTAGATGATGTAAGAGATGCAAATCTTGAAGAGGTAATGGGCAAGATAAACTTTGAGAATTCTTCATATATAACTTATAAAGTTTTTAAAAGTATATCAAATGAAGGGTATAACTCTAATGCAAGCAACAATACTAGTAACACCGTAAATCCGAGAAAATCTCCAAAGACATCAGCTAAAAAGGCGAAAAAGAATCAGAAAACTGCAGATACAAAGTTAAGTTTTCAGGACTCAAAAGATATGACCCAAGTCAATCATGCGCCTGATGGTTACTCAGATGATAAAGGAAATATTGATAATCTGGCGTATGGGAATAAATTACCGGAAGCCTCAAACTACACTGTTCCGTCAATAATGTTTATTCCGGAGGCTACTGAGTCGATATTTCCCATAATAATGAATGATCCAACATCACAGCCTGATACTAAAGAGCGTGAAGAATCGGAGGGTTACGCATATAATGCGGATTATAGTAATGCTGTTACATCCACAGATCCTTCAAACTGGAACAATGTTAAGGCAGGCAATTCAAATAGCAGAATAGAGGACGGAACTGCCCAGTCAGTAAGTTTTCCAGTTGTTAATACCCCGTTAATTAATAGCGGAAACAATCCTGCGTCTATAGTTTCAAACTTAATGACGCAAACACCCGCGCCAACTGTTATGACTGTTTCAACCAATACGCCTGAGATATCTGCAACAAGAGCTCCAACAATTATTGAGGAAAATACAGAAAGTGTAAAAGCGCAGACATATAATAAAGATGTCCTTGTTTTATCACATTATATAAGTTTCAAAGTCAGGCTGATCAACACAGGTAAAAGTGATTTAGACATAGGTAAAGTAAAGCTTCGCTATTACTTTACCTATGACGGAAATGGCGTTGAAATTAATAAGGTTGAGTCATCACAAACCAAAGTTCACGCAGATATTTATAAAACAAGTGGAACTAAGGCTGATCGTTATGTTGAATTATCTTTTGACTCATATAAATTATCTTCTAACAATAGTATTATTATTAGCTGCCTTTTAAGCACAAATGGCCTGCTACAGATATTTAATCAAGGTGATGATTATTCTTTCCGGACAAGTTCTTCCTATAAGGATAATAATAAATTTACAGCATATATTTCCGGCAACTTAAGTTGGGGTGTTGAACCATAAGTGAAATTTGTATATCTTATTTATTGCCCTGAATATTTTCTAAGACCCTTATCATATTATACAGCATTTCATTTATAGGAGTGCTTACATTGTATTTTCGGCCTAATTCGATAACAGTTCCGGCAAAAATCTCAACCTCCGTCTTCCTTCCTGCTTCGATATCCTGAAGCATTGACGTTTTCCCATCAGGTGAAAGTGTGTTAAGTATTTTGAAAAATTCGTCAATATCGGCTTCAATTAGATTAATCTCAAGCTTTTGGGCTAAAGTTATGACTTCTAGAAAAGTCATATTCATTAATTCCTGAGCTTCTTTGACGGTCTGGAATACTCCATATGGGGCTCTTAATATTGCAGATGGCTGATTGATTCCAACATTGACCATGAACTTCCACCACAATTCCCGCATCATATCCTGTGGAATTGAATACGGTATGCCCGCTCTGTCAAAAAGATCTTTTACAGCATTAACTTTTGAAGAATAATTAAGATTATTTTTCTCACCGTAAACAATTTTGCCTATTTTTGAAAATGTGACGCAGGTATCTTGTCTGACAGCGTCAATGCCGACGCAAAAGGAGTAAAGCAATTTGTCCATTCCAAATTCTTTCCCTATGATTTCTTCGCTGGAGATGCCGTTTAGAAGGGATATAATAATTGTATCGCTCCCGATAAATTTTTTAATATCATTAATTGACTGACTCAAATTATGCTGCTTAACCGCGATAACAATCAGATCTGCCGGTGGAGCATCATCATGGGGCCTTAAAAAATCAAAAAAGTAGCTTTCATCGTTAATCTTAACGCCTTTATCAGAGTATCTTTTAATTCTTTCATCAGATGCAATTATTTTTATGCAAGCTGGATCCATTTTATAAAGATAACTTGCGTAAGCGCTTCCAACTGCTCCTAAGCCTGATACATAAATATTTTTTATAAGTCTCATCTTTAAACCTCTCATGTTATTATTTACATATTGTGTATATATTTTGTAATAAACATTTTATATCCATTTTCTATATTGTAAACTAATATACCTTGATTCATAAGTTATGAAAAGTTCAACTTTGATAGTAAAATGCAGATGCATTAACTGCACTTCTAATGTAAAATCTTTTTCACAACTTATCTATATAAAAAGCACTATTAATCTTACATTTGACGGAGCAAAATAACGAACGCTTTAACGTTATTTTGCGATAGGCAAATGTAAAAGATTAATTGCTTTTTATATAGATAATAATTTACATATTTATTATAATAACAAATAAAAGAATAATAAAGCTAAAAAGTATTAAACTT
>JAUZPS010000173.1 GCA_030705945.1 Bacillota bacterium | reverse complement strand
GAAGGTCACACCCGTTCCCATCCCGAACACGGCAGTTAAGCTTCTCAGCGCCGACGATACTTAGCTGGTTGCGGCTTGGTAAAATAGGACTTCGCCAGATTTATATCAAAACCTCATGCTATATGGCATGAGGTTTTGTTCATTATAAACAATTATAGTTAAGGTAGTATCAAAAAAATAACTGGTCGTTTCAAAAACTTGATATAATAGGTTTTCGTCATATAAACTTGAACAAGGAATTTTTTGAAACGACCTAACGTACTGTAGAATTAAAAATATCTATTCTTCTATTTAATCATTCTAACATTAAAGCTATTTCTACTTTTAAAGATAATTATATTTAACTAATAATAATAAAGTAGTATAATACTTATTATAATTCATAATAAAACCAGTATTAAATATAAAGTAACATCTTATATTTTCTAAAAAGCCCGTCAAAGGTACAATGACGAAGGAAATGAAATAATTAATTAGGTTATTAAATTATTAAATTAGTCGGCTTCCAAATAAGCGGATTCTTGGGTATTAAATTAGATATAAAAAATGCATTATTTAATTGTTTAACATTTTAAAGCTATTTAATTCTTAAGGGGGAATCGACAATGAAATTCATTAACAAACTTGCTTACTATTGCGCGAATTTATTAATGAAGCAGTTGAAAGAAGACCATGAAAGAAGAAGGATCTATTATTATGGCTTTATTGTTGTATTCGGGGCAATTCTAAAAGGTATTTTAATTATTTCAGTATCATTTTTATTGGGTGTTTTGTTAACTACGCTATTTATTGTTGCATTGTTTGGTTCAGCAAGAAGTATTTTAGGAGGAACTCATTTAGATAAGTACTGGAAATGTATTTTGACGTCACTTTCATTTTTTTTATTGATAAGTATGGTTTCAAAATATACATATAGTTATTGGAATGGAATAAGTGTAGTTGTTTTTGTACTAATCGCATTTACTATTTCTTTTATAGGCATTCTAAAATGGGCTCCGTCTGATTCGCCAAATAGGCCAATAACAAATAAAGATGAGATAAGAAAATTCAGATTGTTTTCAATTGTTTACTCTCTTGTATGGGTAATCCTTGCAATTTCGGCATCACTTTTATATTTAATAGGAAAATTACCTAGTTCATCAAAACAGTATATAATTGCTGCATGTTTTACTTTACTACTTGCAGTATTTGTAATAAGTCCGCTGGGCTATAAGTTTTTTGCAAAAATCAGCGGAAAAAAAATTAGAGCTATATAAATCATGAAAAAGATTTTATATAAGTATATGAGGGAGTTTCAAAAAATTCCTTGTTCAAGTTTTTGTATGATGAAAACCCATTATATCAAGTTTTTGAAACTCCCAGTTGACCAGTTTATTTTTTGATACCTAACTCAACTTTCCTACTTCAAATTAAGCAGCCATAAAAACTTGCCATTAATTCAACAATGCTTGGATATAGGTTTGATAGGCGTAACGTTATGATAATATGGCTACAAGAATATTAATGATGTGGGAAAGTTGAGTAAATAAAGTTAAAGCATCTTCATTTACAAAAATAATATAGAATTTTTAACGATTTATAAATCAAGGTGTATGTTTTGTGATTTTAGAAGTTAATTTAAAATGTCTATCACGAAACATATAAGTCATATAAGGAATTGTTCCTTTACAAAAAAGATTTAAAGTATTAAAATAAACTAAGGAATAAGAAAGTCAGCTTGTTAGCTTGTTACATTGGGTATGCTCACTAGTAAATGTTAATTGTGGCTTGAAATTACTCAATATATTAAAATCAATTAAACTTTTCAATTTATTTATCGCAAAATACCTTAAGACCGTTCGTTATTTTGCTAAATGTAAGATTAATGATGATTTTAATATAATACTTCACAATTTTGTTTATAATGATTAGTATCATATATTTTAAACAAATACTTCACATTTCTTGCATATCTAGTAGATACAATTATTTATGCAGGATAAATATGTGAAGTTATTTCTTTAAGAAAACAATATAAACTAATAGATTCCGAACTGTAAAATTAGTTTTATAAAGTTAGCTGAACAGTCGAAAAGGGCTTTAAAAAGCGAACGTATATAAAACTTTATAGTTCGCGATATCTATAAGTATAAAAACTAATATACAGTTCATTAAGAATACATTTAAATATTATTTAATGTTAGAAAATTAACAATTTGGTTTCATATAGAGGATTGAATTTTTATAGTTTAATATATTTTTAAACTATTTTTATTATAAATAAATATAAAATAAAATTTTAGATTTGGATAGGGTAGATAAATGGATAATAAGGAATTAAAGGATAAGGTATTAGAGCTAAAAGAGAAGCATAATGCTGTCATAGTAGCTCATAATTATCAGGTTGATGAAGTCCAGGAAATAGCGGATATTGTTGGCGACTCTTTCGCATTGAGTAAATACTGCTCAACTGTATCTTGTAAAACAATTGTATTTTGCGGTGTGCATTTTATGGCTGAAAGCGCGAAAATATTAAGCCCTGAAAAAACAGTTCTGCTGCCTGAAATTGATGCAGGATGTCCAATGGCGGATATGGTTACTGCAGACGGTCTAATAGAAATGAAAAAGAGATTTCCTGAAGCAGTAGTAGTTTGCTATATAAATTCATCTGCCGAAGTTAAAGCAGAAAGCGATGTTTGTTGCACATCTTCAAATGCGGTGGAAATAGTTAAAAAAATTGAGCAAAAGAATATTATTTTTGCTCCTGACCAGAATCTCGCAAGCTTTGTCGCAAAACAGGTCCCAGACAAGAATATTATACCATGGAAAGGCTTCTGCATAACTCACCATAAGATTAAAGCTGAAGATGTAGTTAAGATTAAAGAGCTGCATAGTGACAGCTTTTTATTGGTTCATCCTGAGTGCAAGCCTGAAATTGTTGAAATGGCGAATTTTGCTGGAAGTACTAAACAGATTATAGATTTTGCAACCAAATCAAAAAATGAAAAATTTATTATAGGTACTGAAATGGGTGTGCTATACAAGTTAAAAAAGAACAATCCTAATAAAACATTCTATATGATGTCACAGGGGTTAATTTGCCCTAATATGAAGAAAACAAGCCTAGCAAGCATATATAATTCACTAAATGAGTTAAAATACGAAATTAATCTTGATGAAGAAGTTAGAGTAAAAGCTAAAAGATCTCTTGATAAAATGCTTGAGCTGTCATCTTAATAATATGCTCAAGACATAGAAGCTGCTGAACTTTAAGCTTTTTATATTTTATCGGCTTTTTAAGCGAACTGATATAAAACTTTCATTTGATTATCTAAATTAAAAGCTCTATTAATCTGACATTTGTAAAAGATTAATCACTTTAAATATATAGCTTTATTAGTTTATAAAACTTGATTTATTTTTCAGGTTGCAAAGGATGGGTTCTAATTGGACGATATTAGATATTTATTAAATTTTAATTCTAAGGATATAGAAACAGAATATCATGATGTTATAATAATTGGAAGCGGTATTGCTGGTGTTTATACTGCTCTTGTAATACCAGAAGAGTTTGATATAGCAATTATAACAAAAGAAACTATAGATATCAGTAATTCTGTTTTGGCTCAGGGTGGCATTGCCGTTTCACTTGATAAAGAGGATTCCCCTGAGCTGCATTTTAAGGATACACTTGTAGCAGGAGCAGGATTGTGTGATGAGGAAAGCGTTTGGGTCCTTGTAAACGAAGCTGCGGCAAATATTGATTGTATATGCAAATTTGGTGTCAACTTCGATAAAAAGGGAAAAGATTTAGCTCTCACAAGAGAAGGCGCTCATAGCAAAAATAGAATAATTCACGCTGGAGACACTACGGGAAAGGAAGTCTGCGACAAGCTTATTGCCGAGGTTCGGACCCGTAAAAATGTTATTATAAAGGAGCGGTCATTTGCAGTCGATTTACTAACCGATGAAAATGTCTGCAAAGGTATTTTAGTTTATGATGAAGATTCTTCATCACTTAAGATGTACTTATCAAATTTTGTAGTTTGCGCGACAGGCGGGTTTGGCCAGATATACAAAAATACAACAAATCCGGAAGTAGCAACAGGTGATGGAATTTCCCTTGCGTACAGGGCCGGGGCGCAGCTTATGGATATGGAATTTATACAGTTTCACCCCACTGTATTATATCATCCACAAAACAAGAGTTTTCTGATTTCAGAAGCAGTCAGAGGAGAAGGCGCCCTTCTTTTAAATGATAAGAATGAGAGATTCATGCCGTCATACCATAAATTATGTGAACTGGCTCCAAGAGATATTGTATCGAGGGCAATCTTTGAAGAGATGAGGAAGACTGAAGAACCGAACGTTTTTCTCGATATTACATTTAAACATAAGGAATACCTGGAAAACAGATTTCCTAACATTCTAAAAACCTGCTTAAGCTATGGAATTGATCTTACAAAGGACCTTATCCCGGTTTCACCTGCAGAACATTATTGCATGGGTGGAATAAAGACTGATGTTTTCGGAAGAACAAATATTCAAGGTTTCTATGCATGTGGAGAAGCGGCTTGTACTGGTATACACGGAGCGAATCGTTTAGCTAGCAACTCCCTGCTGGAAGGTCTTGTTTTCGGCCAAAAAATTGGCCAATTGACAGTAGAGGAGCTTAAGAAAAGGGACTGTAAGAGCATACAGTTTTCAAAAATACATGATTTCAAAAGACAGAAAATCGATTTTGACAAGAAAGAAATGAAGAGAAATGTTCAGGACATTATGACTAAATATGTTGGTATAATCAGAGATGAAAAGGGACTTACATATGCAGCAAACATGATTAATGATTATTTTGCTAAGGTACAATTGATGGAGTACAATACCATAGAGGATTTTGAGTTGAACAGCATTGTTCTATTATCAAAACTTGTTATTGAATCGGCTCTTGAGAGAAAAGAAAGCAGAGGAGCTCATTTCAGAGCAGACTTTAGTAAAACTGATGATTTAAACTGGCGCAGAAATATCATTATAAAAAATAGATAATTTTAATTATGGAGAGCTAAACATGCTGAATAAATTTGAACTTGATGAGTTTATAAAAATCGCTCTTAAAGAGGATATAGCTTTAGGAGATATAACAACCGACAGTCTGATCGATAATAATTCGGTTTCAAATGCGGTATACATTTCTAAAGATGAAGGAATAATAGCGGGCCTGTTTGTTTCTGAGAGGGTTTTTAAGATACTGGATGAAGAAGTTCAATTTGTTAAAAAAGTTGAAGACGGTGATTGGGTCAAAAAGGGTGATATAATAGCTGAAATTAAGGGAAGCGCTAATGCATTGTTAAAGGCTGAAAGGACCTCTTTGAACTATTTACAGCTTCTTTCAGGCATAGCAACCAAAACAAACCTGTTTGTTGAACAACTTAAGGGTCTTAACGCAAGAGTTGTGGATACCAGAAAAACAACCCCAGGACTTAGAGCTCTTGAAAAATACGCTGTTAAAATTGGTGGAGGCTCGAATCACAGATATTGTCTGTCAGATGGAGTACTTATTAAGGATAACCACATCAAAGCTGCTGGTGGTATAAAGGCTGCTATTGAGAAAGTAAGGGAAAACATACCTCATACTATTAAAATTGAGGTTGAAACAGAATCTTTGGAACAGGTTAAAGAAGCATTAGAGGCTAAGGCTGAGATTATTATGCTCGATAATATGACTTTAGAACAGATGAAGGAAGCGGTTATACTTATAAATAAAAAAGCTGTTGTTGAAGCATCAGGCAACGTAAACTTAAATACAATCAGAAAGATTGCTGAAACGGGAGTTGATATAATATCGGTAGGGGAATTGACACATACTGTAAAAGCTTTTGATATTTCAATGAGATTTCTTTAAAGAATACTCTTCTCTTATAGATTTAATATTGCTTAATTGCCTTAATCTAATAATACAATTAAGGAATGTATAACCAATTAGTTTATACATAGTATTTTGAATTATTAGAAATTATTTTTAAATTTAAAATAATGCTTGACACAAATAAAAAATACTTGTTATAATATATATTTTTTTGACAAAAATTTTTTGTTATGATATAATTGTGTCAAACAGAAGATGAGGTGATTAAATGATTGAGAAGGGTGATTTGTTTCAGATTAAGAGGGATATTGAGACCTGCATAGGAGAAAAGGTTCAATTGAAAGCTAACAAAGGAAGAAGAAAGACGTTTATTAGAGAAGGCGTACTTGAAAACACCTATTCCAGCATCTTCATAGTAAAATTTGAGAATGAATACGAGGCCACCAGAAGGGTTTCATACAGTTATACTGACATTTTGACTAAAGCAGTTGAGTTGGTGGTTTGTAAAGACAACAAGAGAATACAGGTTAGTTGAAGTTGCTATAGGAATTAAAATAGTATAATTATTCTTTTAAGCTTGTAAAGAGGTCGGGATAACCCGATCTTTTTATGTTTGTGAGAAACTAAGGGCATTTCAAAGAAGTCCTTCTTCAAGTTTTGTATTACAGAAATCCATTATATCAAGTTTTGAAACGACCAGTTGTTAAGTTTTTTTTGATACCTACCGAATTGATTTTATAATATAAAAATAACGCTAAAAAGTTATATTTTATCCAATTAAGTAATATACATTAGATAGTATATGTCTACTTAAACAGGTTTCTATATGAATCTTACATATAAGTTGTGAGGAGGATAAAATATGTCTCTTGAATCAGTCAGAGAAGCTTTTAAGGTTATTGATGTTGTCAATCAAGAAAGTATACAAACAGTAGTAGAAAATGACGTAATTGTACCTGATGTAAAACCAGATATAATGAGGATTCTGCTTTTAGATGGGGAGGTTTGTATCAATGAATCGGAGGTATTTCAGGACAGGGTATCGGTGTCTGGTACCATAAGGTATAAGATATTATATATTTCTGACGACGAGAACTCAAGCATTAAAAGTATTAATACAAATGCCCCATTTACGTCCGATATTGGCATTCAAAGCGCGAGAAGCGGTATGAGGAGTATTGTCAAAAGCGATATTGAGCACATTGAATATAACCTATTGAATGGCAGAAAAGCAAATTTGAAGTCAATAGTTAAAATTGATGTAAAACTTCTAAATGAAAGTGACAAAGAAGTTATAAGCGATCTTAGAGGATACGAAGATATACAAGTCTTAAAGGAAAACGTAAATTTAAACAACTACATCGGTCATAATAAAATAAATTTCTCTGTTGAGGACAGTCTGGAAGTTCCATCAGGAAAACCTGCCATAAGAGAGATCTTAAGAAACGATGTAAAAATTAGCAATAAAGAATATAAGATATCTGAAGATAAAGTTACTGTCAAAGGTGAATTAAATATAGCTACTCTATACCTCGGCGATGATGAGCAGGGCAGTTTCCAATCAATGGAGCATGAGGTTCCATTTACAAGACAAATAGAGATGCCGGGCGTAAGTGAAAATTCAAACTGTGTAATGGAGTATAATATAATGGATTACAGGTTTGAATCTGATGAGGACAGCGATGGTGAACTGAGATTTTTAAAAGGCGATGTATCCCTTGAAATAGGAGCTACCGGATTTGAAAAAAGAAATCTTCTTACCATATCTGACGCATATACTCCACAATCAATTATTGACCTTGAGAGGGAGCCATTGGTAATTGAAGAAGCAGTATTAGATAGCTCAAGCCAGATTATTTTAAAGGATACAATAGCGTTAGGAGATAACAGCCCTGATATAAGCGAGATATTTAATGTAATGTGCAAGCCAATTCTCAGCGACTGCAGAATACTAGATGACAAAGTCGTAATTGAAGGTTTTATAGATAGCAATATATTGTATCTGTCAAATAATAATGAAGAACCTGTTTCTTGCGCTCAGCAAGAGATACCCTTTAGACAGAATATAGATATAAAGGGAGCTAAACCTGATATGAATTGCGATGTATCTTTAGATATTGAGCATTATAATTATAGTGTTGTATCGGTTAGTGAGGTTGAGATAAGGCTGGCTGTGGGCGTTAATATTATAGGTGTAAATCAGCAGACTCTGCCGTTTCTTGTATCAGCTAGCGAAAGAAGTATTGATGAGCTTAAAAGAGCTGAAAGACCAAGTATCACAATATACTATTCGCAGCAGGGTGACAGCCTTTGGAAAATTGCTAAAAGGTATCTTACAACCATAGAAGAAATTAAAAAGTATAATAATATTGCTGAAAAAGAGAATATATTTCCTGGGCAACAAATAATAATTCCTCAGAAGGTTATATAAAATTTAAGGTTTAGGCTTATAGCAGATTTATATTAAAATAAATTAATCTTATTAATTTATATATATATAAAAAGCAATTAATCTTTTACATTTGCCTATCACAAAATAACGTTAAAGCGTTCGTTATTTTGCTCCGTCAAATGTAAGATTAATAGTGCTTTTTATATAGCTTAACGCCGTAGAGGCTTCGTTATTTCGCCCAGATAAATACGAGGTTTAGAATGATTATAATTTAGTTAGAATGATTTAATTTAGTCAGTACCAAAAAAATAGATGGGTTAACTGGGAGTTTCAAAAACTTAATATAGT
>JAUZPS010000172.1 GCA_030705945.1 Bacillota bacterium | reverse complement strand
TTGCAATAAACATTTTACATACTTTTTTATATTGCAAAATATACACCTTGATTCATAAGTTGCGAAAAGTTCAGCTTTGATAGTAAAATGCAGACGTATTAACTGCATTTTTAATGTAAAATCTTTTTCGTAACTTATATAGTATCAAAAAAACTTAGCAACTGGGAGTTTCAAAAATTTGATATAAAGAGTTTTCGTCATACAAAACTTGAACAAGGAATTTTTTGAAACGCCCTTATAAAACTACACAGATCGATTTATGTAGTATATACAATGATAACTTTTAATATAAATTACAAAGGATAAAAAGTGAGGATTATCGGAGGGTGTTATGAAGAAGCAGGTTTCTGTTGTTTTGATTTTCGCATTGATATTTACAACTGCATTTTCATCTACTGCTGACAAGCTTGGCGATAAAAAAAGACAAAAGAATAGTATCGAAAATAAAATAAGCAGCATCAGCAAGCAAAAAAAGAAGGAGCAATCCAAATTAAAATCAGCCATTGATGATAAGAATTATCTTACCTCTCAGCAGAAAAATACAAATGCTCAATATAAATCATTATCGGATGAAAATGAGAGATTGCAAAAAGAGATAGATCAAATCCAGGATGCAGTAGATGAAGCTGAAGAGAATTATAAAAAGCAGGATGAGTTATTTAAAACTAGACTTAAAATAATGTATGAAACTGCAAGCTATGGAAAAACAAATACTTTGCTTAAATCAAAAAATGTGACTGACTTTTTTGCAAGGTTAAAGTATATTCAAGCAGTGTCTAATAGGGACAAACAGCTTATAGATGATGTTGTTACGGCAAAGAACGATATAGAATATAAAAAGCAGCTCAAAGAAAAAATGAAACTTGACAAAGAAAAAAAGATAGACGCGAAAAAGAAGCAAATAGAAAACATCAAGGCTTCGAGGGCTGATTTGGATGAACAGATCAGGCAAATAAACGATAAGCTTGACAAATTGGACGAGCAGGAAGATGAGTTGATTAAAAAGTCAGATGAACTTACAAGTCAGATCAAAGCTCTTCAAAGTAAGGGAAAATACATCGGTGGCAGTATGATTTGGCCTGTTCCAAGTTCAGGGCTTATAACCAGCTATTATGGAATGAGGTTTCATCCTGTTCTGAAAAAATATAAGATGCATACAGGAATCGACATTGGAGCTTCAAGTGGAGTTTCTATCCTTGCTGCTAATAAGGGCGTTGTTATAGTAGCTGGATGGGAAAGCGGATATGGAAACACAGTCATAATTGATCATGGCGGCGGAGTATCAACGTTGTATGCTCACAGCAGCAGATTGTTGGTAAGCGTTGGAGATAAAGTTAATGCCGGAGAGGTAATAGCAAAAGTTGGAAGCACTGGATTATCAACAGGACCTCATTTACATTTTGAGGTAAGAAAGAATGGAGCTACTGCAGACCCAACGCAGTATGTCAGACCTTAGGGAATGTTGAAAAAAAACTTCCGCTTAAATCAATTAATCTTTTACATTTATCTATCGCAACATACCGTAAAGCCGTTCGTAATTTGTTCTGCTAAATGTAAGATTAATAATGATAATGATTTTAGTATACTTGAAATTTTGCAAATAAATTGTTTGGAACATTCTTGTTGTAAACAATTATGAAATGAATAAGAGATGCTTAACTTTCAAGCCTTGCAAGCTCTTATCAAGTAGACAATTTAATCTGAATTTTACGATACATAAATAAACCCGGATTAGTCTGGGTTTATTAGTGTTTTAAATTGCATATTATTATATGAATATATTTCTAAGGAGTGTTTAAATCTTGGATAATAACAAAAGTATTATTACTGGTATGATCTCAGTGGTTTTAGTTACAGCGGTTATTACTTTCGCCCTTTCGTTCGTCTTATTCAACAACTTTGATATTTTGGGTGGAAATAATAATATCAGTTTTGATAAAAAGGAAGTAAGTAAAGAAAGTGTCCAGAAGTTCGGTAAAATCAAATCAATACTAAAAGGCGGCTACTATGAAAAAGTGGATGAGGATAAGCTGCTTGAAGGCGCAATATCCGGAATGGCAGATTCATTAAAAGACCCATATACTGTATATTTTACTAAAGAACAAATGAGCAGCTTTTCAGAACGTACTGAAGGTGAATATGTGGGTATCGGCATGAACGTAATAATGGACAACAGCGGCATATTGACAATAGTCGAGGCTTTTGAAGGCTCTCCGGCTCAAAAGGCTGGACTTACAAAAGACGATAAGATTGTGAAGGTTGACGGAAAAGATGTGACATCTATTAAGGACGAGAATCTGATAATCAAAATGATAAAGGGAAAAGAGAATACGACAGTAAAGGTTACAATATACAGGCCTTCTCAAGGAAAGACCAAAGACCTTGATATTGTCAGAAAGAAGATTAAAGTTGCAAACATTAAATGGGAGATGTTAGATGATAATATTGGATATATCAAGATTATGATGTTTGATAATGATGCGTATAACTATTTCAATAAAGGGCTTACAGAGCTATTGAACAAGGGCATGAAGGGGTTGATAATTGATTTGAGGGATGACCCTGGAGGCGACTATGATCAGGTTGTAAAGATTGCCGATAGATTATTGCCTGAAGGTCTTATTGTATATACCGAGGATAAAAATAAAGTCAGAGATGAAAAGCGTTCTGATAAAAGAGAATTAGGGTGTCCCCTTGCGATTCTTGTAAATGGAAACAGCGCAAGCGCTTGTGAAGTATTGTCGGGAGCTGTTAAAGACCATAAAAAGGGCGAATTGATCGGAACAAAAACTTTTGGAAAAGGTTTGGTTCAACAGGTTTATGGCTTCGATGATGGCTCAGGCTTAAAGGTCACAGTTGCAAGGTATTTCACCCCTGCGGGAATATGTATTCAAGGAATCGGCATACAACCTGACATTAAAGTTGACGTGCTTTCAAAATACAAAGACTATCCGGTTTCTTATATTCCAAGGGAAGAGGATGTACAGTTTAAGAAGGCTGTCGATTATATTAAAGATAAAATCAGATAACCTGTATAAAAATATTACTTTTCCGTATACTACCTTTATGGAGGTGGCTAAATTGGAAAGTAAGGAAGATTTGTTAAAGAACGAAGTTATTGCGGAATTGGGCCTAAGCGATAAGGTCAAAAAGTTTGGATGGAAGAGCTTGACAGCAAAGGAAACCGGAAGAATTGGCGGAATAATGGCAAAAAGAAAAAAACTATTCATCAACGAAAAAAGTCAGCAAGCGTAAATTGCTGGCTTTTTTTATTGATTGAATTAGAATTAGGTTTTCATTTGATATTGCTTTATCCTTTAATTATACTGGTTTTCTTAAGCAGATTGGTATAATATATAATGTAAGATTGTAACTTATGAATCAATGTATATATCTTGCAATATAAAAAATGGATGTAAGATGTTTATTGCAAAATATACTAATTCTTTAGTTGGATTTGGGGGGAGAAAGATTTATAATAACTTTGCTTATTTTTATGACAAGTTGATGCGTGATGTTGATTATAAAGCGTGGTGCGACTACATTGAAAAGATTTTTCAGCGTAATTCAATAAAACCTTCGCTAGTTCTGGATTTAGGATGCGGTACTGGAAGCGTTTCCATTAATCTTGCTCAAAGAGGTTATGACATGATCGGCATCGACTTATCCTATGATATGCTCTCATGCGCCACAGAAAAGAGTAAGGACAATGGATTGGATATTCTATATTTAAATCAGGATATAACGAATTTTGAGCTTTATGGAACTGTGGACGCAATTTTATGTCTAATGGATACTGTTAACTATATAACTGATAAGAGAAAACTCAAAAAGCTTTTTAAACTTGTTGAAAACTACTTAAACCCCGGTGGTATATTTATTTTTGATATAAACACTCAATACAAGCTGGAAAGTATATTGGGGGATAATGTTTTTTATGAAGTGGATAAAGAAATAGTTTATATATGGCAGAATAAATTTAACAGAAAAAATGGAATATGTGAATTTGATCTTACCTTCTTTTCTGAAAATGAGGGTAAATATGACAGGTTTGATGAGACTCATTTCGAAAGGGCATATTCTGTTGAGGAGTTAAAGAATGAGATTACGAACTCTAGAATGAAAATAACAGATGTTTTCGATCATTTGTCTTTCAAAAGTCCTACTCAAAAGTCTGAAAGAATATTTTTTGTCTGTAGAAAATAAAATGAGGAATATTAAAAATGAGGTTTTTTGAACGTGTTTATGAAATTGTAAAACAGATTCCGCAAGGTAAAGTAGCAACATATGGACAAATTGCCAGATTAATGGGAGAGCCGCGAAAATCTAAAATTGTTGGTTGGGCGTTGCATTCAAATCCATATAAAGGTCAAGTTCCTTGCCATAGAGTTGTAAATAAAGCTGGAGAATTGAGCGGAGGTTTTGCATTTGGAGGTAAAGAAGCTCAAAAAGAGCTTCTTTGCGATGAAGGTATAAAATTTGATTTAGATGAAAAAATAGATTTAGACATATATTTATGGAACCCAAATGAATAACAGTTAGCTTAGAGAAAATATTCTCGAATTATTCCATATATTTTACTCTATTTTATAAAAGATATATAAAGATTTTAATAAACATTGTAATTGATTTCTTTAAATTATTGACAAGCTGTTGTTTGGTGTGATAAAATGTTGTAGAATTAATAAAGGCATGCAGAATGCCCAAAAACTAAGTATTTATTTCAGGAGGAGTTTTAGGATGGAAAGAGGAAGAGTTAAGTGGTTTAATGCTGAAAAAGGATTTGGATTCATCGAAAGAGATGGCGGAAATGACGTATTTGTACATTTTTCAGCAATAAACATGGATGGCTTTAAAACACTTGAAGAAGGTGCAGAAGTTGAATTTGAAGTAGTTGAAGGAGCAAAAGGTCCTCAGGCTGCTAAAGTTCAAAAAGCTAATTAATCTTAGTTCTACACCAAGAACATAAAAATTGCAATGATAGCCATGATATACCCCGGTATTATATATATCGGGGTTTTCAATTTATTATATACATTTGCGATTATAAAAGTTTTTGAAATGACCAGTTGACAAGTTTTCTTTTTGATACTGCTTAATAAAACAGGGTAAGTTAAAATTTTATTTCATCAATTAAAGAAAGGATTTCGTCATAATATGCAAGATTATATCGTGAGTGGAACAGCGGCAGATGGCACGTTAAGATACTTTTTAACAAATACAACAAAGACAGTCAGAGAAGCAAGGGAAAAACATAACTTAACTGCTGTGGCATCCGCGGCGCTTGGAAGAACACTGACTGCAGCTGCCTTAATGTCAAAGACCCTTAAGGGAGAAAATGATATATTGACAATTCAAATAAAAGGCAGCGGGCCAATTGGCAGCATTGTAGTTGTAAGTGATTCCAAAGCCAATGTAAGAGGGTATGTAAGCAATCCACAGGTGGAAAACAGGTTCAATTCTCAAGGAAAATTAGATGTGGCTGGAGTTGTCGGAAAGCCTGGATATCTTAATATCATAAAAGATTTAGGGATGAAGGAGCCATATATTGGCAACGTTAGTCTTGTATCAGGTGAGATCGCCGAGGATTTGTCATGTTATTTTTATTACTCAGAGCAGATACCTACTATAGTGGCATTAGGTGTTCTTGTAGGCAAGGATGAGGATATAATTAATGCTGGAGGTTACTTTGTTCAGGTAATGCCAGGCGCGGATGAAAAGATTATATCTGAACTTGAGAATCGGATAAATAAAATTCCTCCAATCTCAAAACTTTTAGATTATGAAAATACTCAGGATATTTTAGACATAATATTAGAAGGCCTTAATCCAAAGGTCAACGAAATGAGTGAATGCAATTATATTTGCAATTGTTCAAGGGAAAGAATGGAAGCAGGCATAATAAGTCTAGGAAGAGACGAAATATTTGATATAATAAATGAACAGCAAAATGCTGAACTTGTTTGTCAATTCTGCAATAATAAATATCAGTTTACAGAAGATCAACTTAGAAGTCTAGTAGCTGATATTATATAAGTTGCGAAAAAGATTTTACATTAAAAATGCAGTTAATACGTCTGCATTTTACTATCAAAGATGAACTTTTCGCAACTTATGAATCAAGGTATATATTTTGCAATATAAAAAATGGATGTAAAATGTTTATTGCAAAATATATACCATTAAGGAAAGATAACTCAATCTAGGGAGAGAATGAATATGGACGCATGGGAAATGTATCGAATAAATCTACGGAGCGTTTATTGAATAATTATCTGTCAACAGTTACAATTAATGTGGAGGTGAACATCATGGATTGCAGTAAAGTGGGAAAACTGATTCTAAGTCTGCGTAAAGAGAAAAATATGACACAAAAAGAAGTGGCAGAAGCCT
The DNA here is from genome assembly GCA_030705945.1 of Bacillota bacterium. Lineage (GTDB taxonomy): Bacteria > Bacillota > Clostridia > Acetivibrionales > DSM-2933 > Pseudobacteroides. The sequence continues at coordinate 2,194 of JAUZPS010000172.1, read as the reverse complement.
TGAATATAAGTGATAAAACGATCTCAAAATGGGAGCGTGGTTTAGGTTGCCCTGATGTATCTTTGCTCGGAAATCTTTCTCACATATTTGGAGTAAACATTGAAAAAATTCTATTAGGTGATTTAGAGCCTAATGATGCTGACGGAGGAAATATGAAGCAAATTAAATTTTATGTGTGTCAAAACTGTGGGAATATAATAAATAATATAGGCGAAGCAGATATTTCGTGCTGTGGTAGAAAGCTGGAGCCGTTAGTTGCGAAACCAGAAGATGATACGCATATTGCAAAGATAGATGAGATTGAAGATGATTACTATATAACTATCCCGCATGAAATGAGTAAATCTCATTATATCTCTTTTGTTGCTTATGTAATGTGGGACAGAGCGCTACTTGTGAAGCTTTATCCGGAGCAGGACGCAGGAATTAGATTCCAAAAAGTGTATGGCGGCAAGCTATATTACTATTGCAGCCAGCATGGATTGTGGGTAAAAGAAAAATGCCAGTAGAAAAAATCTAATCTTATAGATTTTCTAAAAAAGCGGAAACATAATGCTTCCGCTTTCCATGTCAGTCAGGGTGGATTTTTAAAAGTATTTTTCTTAAATTGTCTCTTTTTGAACTAGGATTACAATCATCCAGAAAGGCTAAATAAGATCTGATATTGCCATCATTTCTATTATTTTTTTCTGTCAAAAACGAATTAATATTCTTTTCAATCTGACTATAATACTTATTGAGGACGTTACTGCATTTATCCCTGATATCCTTGGAATCAGAAATGAATTTGTAAATTCCATCATCATCAAAATTATACTTTGATGTAAAACAGCTCTGTTTATCATCCCATGTAAATTCAACATTAATGTCTGTGTTTAAAGTAACATACCCAGACTGTTGCGTAATTGGCAGATTTAATGTATATAGCTTTGATAATTTATAAGCTGCAAAAAGCTTTAATCCTGTGGCCTGATCAATCTTAATATTATTAAGCTCCAGGTTAAATCCATAGGTGTCCACTTGAAAATCAAGCTTAGGAATTCTAAGCGCTAATTTTACTGTATTATCATCAAGAAGATACCAATCCTGAGAGTAATGCAGAACTCCGGTTCCATGACCTCCTAAATTTTTTTCAGCAACAATAAAGGTTTTATTGCCTATCTTCTTAATATAATATGTAGCCATATCTCCCCAGCTGTGTATATCAATGTTTCCGATATAACTGTTTGGTATATTATCATTGTTTTTGTAAATAAGCAGTCTTGTATTATAGCTATCAGAAAATGTTAAAATATTTACGGCGCAATTATTATAAAGTTTTAGTATTTTCGTAGTAAATGTATAGTCATCTCTTAATTCAATTTCTTTAAGACCGAGGTTTTTACTGATAAATGTCATGAAGTTTTTCTTTTTACTGTCTGACAGGTTCTTTATTTCTTTGGGTGTGATTTGATGGGGAGCAGAGGCATTGATTTGAAAAAGCTTATTAAACTCTTTATCAAATTTTGCGCTGACGCTGACATTAAAAATCATTTTATCTGTTAAAATTTTATATATCAGCGGCTTACTCATATCTTGCACGATTAAACAAACTGATTTAGCATAGCCTTTTGATCCATCATTAGAGTTAATCTCCAACAAGTTTTCGTCAGAGAAAGTATTTACAGAAACACTTCTAGAGCGTGATTTAATAGATTCTACTTCCAAGTCCATATCCTTTAAACTATGGATTACTCTATAATCAATTATATTGAAATCTTTATTAATAATGTTTGAGTTAAAAAAATCTGTCAATTGAGGAATTAGATCGTAGTTGTTAATTTTTGTAGAACCATGGTCAATCAAATCTTCAGCTGTATATTCATCATTAATTTTCAAACTTGCCGGAAGCCTTATAAAGGAAGGATTGAGTATTTGACCATTATAGTAGTTACGTAAATAGTCTTCAATCCATTCTTCCACTTCATAAGTCCCTCTCTTTATAGAAATTCCGTCAAAAACTAAATCTCTGTCAAAGTCAATTGATCTTCCGCCAAAGGTGATTTCAACGATAGGTTGTTCATCTTGTCCCATTAGCTTTACGGTGTATTCTTTGTACCATTTCTCAGTGTTCTTTGAATATGACTGTGACTTTATGTATTGAATGAATTCTTTTATAAGATATTGATTATCATTTTTAACTTCCTGATTAGTT
>JAUZPS010000171.1 GCA_030705945.1 Bacillota bacterium | reverse complement strand
TGCGCTCAAGCCTTTCTTGACCTTCTTCCACAGAAGGGGACTTATTTTATAACCAACTATCCTGTCTAAAACTCTTCTTGCTTGCTGAGCGTCTACCAAGTTCATATCTATTTCTCTTGGCGCTTTTATTGCGCTCTTTACCGCATTCTTGGTAATTTCATTAAATGTAATCCTACATCTGTCTTTTTCATCTATATTTAAAATATTAGCTAAGTGCCATGATATTGCTTCGCCTTCGCGGTCAGGGTCAGTCGCGAGAAATACTCTGCTTGCATTCTTAGCTTCCTTTTTTAGCTTCGCAATAAGATCGCCTTTACCCCTTATAGTAATATACTTAGGCTCAAAATTGTTATCTATGTCTACTCCCATCTGGCTTTTGGGCAAATCCCTCACATGCCCCATCGAAGCAGTAATCTTAAAACCTTTACCCAAGAACTTACCTATGGTTTTTGCTTTTGCAGGCGATTCAACAATTACCAAATTTTCAGCCATCATAATCCTCCGTAATTAGCTTTTTACTCTTTCAACTTAAAAATTTTTCCGGGAATTTGCTCAATAATCCCTTTTAATTCTAGCATCACTAATAGTGAACTTACAATCTTAATATCTAATCCGCTTTTTTTTGAAAGCGCGTCTATATGCAAAGGCTCAAGCCTGAGGTTCTCAATGAGCTTTCTCTCTTCATTTCCAAGGCCTTTTAGCATATTCTCATCAATTACCTTTTTCTTATCGAAAACTTTATCCATATCAGTTATACCATAATTATTTAACTCTTCCAATATATCTTCAACATTTGTAACAATTTTTGCCCCATCTTTAATTAATTTATTTGTTCCAACGCTGTTAATACTATTTATATTACCTGGCACAGCAAATACTTCCCGACCCTGTTCCAAAGCAAATTCAGCTGTTATAAGCGAGCCGCTCCGTTCTCCAGCCTCTATCACAACAACTCCTAGAGACATTCCGCTGATTAATCTGTTTCTAGCCGGAAAGTTTGACGGCAGCGGTGGAGCGCCTGGTGGAAATTCAGATATCACTGCCCCAATTTTACTAATCTGTCCCATAAGCTCTTTATTTTCAGGCGGGTACACAACATCTATTCCACAACCTAATACCGCAATAGTCCTACCCTTCGCCAAAACAGCGCCCTTATGCGCGTAAGTATCAATTCCACGAGCCATACCGCTTATTACTGTCAATCCGACACTAGCCATAGCATAAGACAATGACTCTGCCATCTTTAATCCATAATAGGTTGCTTTTCTTGATCCTACCACTGCTATACACTTTTCATTCTTTAATATATTCCCTTTAACATATAAAATTATTGGAGGATCATAAATATTTTTAAGATAATAAGGGTATACTTCGTCTCTAATTGTAATTATATCTATATTATTTTCTTTAGCTGCCGTTAAATTTTTTAATGCAACTTCCTTGTACTTATCATTTAATATGGATTCGATCCCTTGACGGCTGAGTAAACCCGCTTTATTTAATTCTACCTCGGAAGCATCCCATATATTCTTTGGATGTCCAAAAAAGCTAAGGAGCTGATTGCTTTTCACAGCGCCAATTTTAGGTATTGAATTCAACCAAACCCAATAAAGTAAATGTTCATCCATACTTTTACCTCTTATATATTGAAGTATGCAATCTCTACGCTATTATACCACAGAAAACATAAATCACAATAATTTTATAATATATATTTAGATTTATAGTTAATCTGCTATATTTTACTATAAAATCAATTTTACATTTAATTATTATATATATTATAAATTTCTCCTGATAAAAACCCGTTATATCATGCTTTTGAAGCGACCAGTTGAAAAGTTCTATCGGATACTGCCAAAATAATTTTTAGTATTACTGATATTATCGTAAAAACTTGTATATTTATTTAGGAATTATTTAAAAATTGCTTAATCTTAATTATAAAACTCTTAATATTCTTTCCTATTATAAAGTAGTGTGCTATAATTTCCTTAAATAAAATTAGAGAGGGCTTCGGATTATGTCAATTATTATGGTTTCAATTTTCAGTCTAATTCTTGGAGCAATTCTAAGTATAGTTGCGTCCCGAATTCCAAAAGGAGAAGAGGATGTAAGCTGGGTATGGCCTTTTTGTAACTCGTGTGGGAAGAAGCTCTCTTTAAAAGAAATATTTATACCTGCAAACCTAATTATATATAAAGGAAAATGCCCGAATTGTAAGCATCCTACCCACTCTAGAAGCTTACAAATCACATTATTAACAATATTTATCTATATCTCCTTGTATTTAAAGTTTGGTATAACTATTCAGTTCTTTGCTTTTCTCATATTAATGTCAATATTGATTGCGGTATTTTTTATTGATATGGACCACAAAATTATCCCTGAAGATCTCATAATTGCAGGCCTCGCTGGTGGTATTCCATTATTTATTTACAATATTTTTTATGAGTTTCCTATCTATATGGATAGGTCCTGGTGGAATCCTTTGGCAGGAGCGCTTTCAGTTTCTATTCTTCTTCTACTCATTGCAATTATCGGTAATTGGTATTACAAAACAGACGCTATGGGCATAGGAGATGTGAAATTATTCATACCCATAGGTATTTTTCTTGGTTGGAGAATGGTAATTATGGCGTTTATTTTATCAGCGTTTGTGGGCTCATTTATAACAATAATAATGATGCTTCTAAAGGTAAAAAAGCTTAGAGATGTTGTGCCTTTCGGTCCTTTTATCGTGACAGGAACCTTTCTTACAATTTTATTTGGTAATGATATCTTAAATTGGTATTTGCAGTTCTATCAGTATAATTGAACAAATAATTCCTTATTTTTATTCAATAAGTTATTAATTTTATCTAACATTCAGCCGATAAAGATTAATATGTCAAGGGAATTTAACATATAAAAAGCGCTATTGATCTTTAATATTTTTTCTATTGCCCGACATAGACTATCAAGGAGGCTGCATCCATATGATTTCCAAAATTAAAAGTTGTGGATTGGTTGGTATTGACGGATATATAGTTGAAATTGAAACCGATATCAGTAACGGCATTCCTGCTTTTGACATTGTTGGTCTTGGAGATGCTGCTGTAAGAGAGTCCAAAGAACGAGTTAGATCGGCTATTAAAAATTCTGATCAGGAATATCCTGTAAGAAGAATAACGATTAATCTAGCTCCCGCCAGCATAAGAAAAGAAGGGTCTCATTTTGATCTTGGAATTGCGCTTGGAATATTATCTGCAACAGAGAAAATTAACCCACATGAATTAAATAAATATATGTTTATTGGAGAATTGTCCTTAGACGGCGAAATCAAACCAGTGACCGGTGTTCTCCCAATGGCTATCTGCGCAAAAACGGAGGGTATAGAATACTTGGTGCTACCCGCGGATAATGCTGAAGAAGCAGCGGTAGTCAAGGGTTTAAATGTCTTGCCTGCAAGAAATATTTCCGAGGTCATCAGGCATTTAAACACCAATGAAAAACTTGAGCCTCATTATGTTGATATAGAGAACTTATTTTCACATGCTATTGATTATGAATTGGATTTTTCCGATGTAAAGGGACAGGAAAATGTCAAAAGAGCATTAGAAGTAGCAGCTTCAGGAGGACATAACTGTATACTCATAGGCAGCCCTGGTTCTGGAAAAACTATGATTGCCAAGCGTATACCCTCAATACTGCCTTCTCTTACCTTTGAAGAAGCTCTAGAAGTCACAAAAATTCATAGTATAGCAGGAATCCTTCCACCTAAGACTTCACTATTAACCACCAGACCTTTCAGATCTCCACACCATACAATTTCAGATATAAGCTTAATCGGAGGAGGCAAATATCCAAAGCCAGGTGAAATCAGCCTTGCCCATTACGGCGTACTGTTCCTCGACGAAGCGCCGGAGTTTAGCAAGGAAGCTCTTGAAGTAATGAGACAACCACTAGAGGATGGAAATGTAACTATATCAAGATTAAATGGAAGTCTCACATACCCCTCCCAGACAATGCTTGTATGCGCCGGCAACCCTTGTAAATGCGGTAATTTCTTAGATGACAGCAAACTTTGCAGCTGCTCTCCAAGGCAGATCCAACAGTATCTAGGAAAGATTTCAGCTCCTCTTTTGGACCGGGTGGATATACATGTTGAGGTCTCCAGCGTAAAATACAGAGACTTGGAGAACGCTGAAACCGGTGAAAAATCAGTTGTTATAAGAGAAAGAGTAAACAACGCAAGAAAAATTCAGTTAGAGAGATATAAAGGGCTCAAAATATTTTCCAATTCGCAGCTAACGCCCTCTTTAATAAACAAGTTTTGTAAAATTGATGCAGAAGGAAAAGAACTGCTGAAAAACGCATTTGAACACTTAGGGCTAAGCGCAAGAGCTCACAATAGAATTCTGAAGGTTGCTCGCACAATCGCGGATATGGAAGAAAGTTCAGATATTAAAGTAAACCATCTAGCTGAAGCCATTCAATACAGAAGTCTAGACAGAAAATTCTGGGGTAGGTAATACCATAACTATAGATACCGAATTGTAAAGTTTTGCGCTACTATCTAACTCAACTTTCCCGCTTCAATTAAGCAGCCATAATAACAGCCATTAATTCAACTATATTTGAATATAGATTTGATAGGCGTTACGTTATGATAATTTGGCTGCAAGAATATTATTGATGTGGGAAAGTTGAGTATCTATATGAGTTGCGAAAAAGACTTTACATTAAAAATGCAGTTAAGGAAGTATCAAAAAAATATCTATATAAAAAGCAATTAATCTTTTACATTTGCCTATCGCAAAATAACGTTAAAGCGTTCGTTATTTTGCTCCGTCAAATGTAAGATTAATAGTGCTTTTTATATAAGATAAATTATCCTCGAAAGCTAATCTTGTAACACATTGAAATGGAGGTATAATATGAGTAGAAGGATAACAATAGGCTTTTTTGTAAATGAAATTGACGGTGATTTCCAAACACTTTTTTGGACCTCTATAAGACGAGCTGCAGAGAAGCTTGATATAAATCTCATAACCTTTGAAGGCAGAATTCTATTCAATACCGATAATGTGGCTGCGCAACACAATATAGTATACAAACTTGCGGACGCCTCAAGACTTGATGGGCTTATAATAGCTACCGGAACAATTATCAATAAAGTCACCCATGATTATTTTAACAGTTTTATTGAACATTACAAAAATATCCCAATGGTTTCGATTTCTGAACATATTCCAGGCGTACCTAGCATAATAATTGATAACAAGCAAGGTATGAAGAGTCTGGTGAACCATCTTGTAATAACGCATAAGTTCAGAAGGATTGGTTTTTTAAAAGGCCCGTCAAATAACGAAGAAGCTAACGAAAGGTTCAGCGCGTATATAGATGTTTTAGAGGAGAATAATATACCTCTTGATGAAGAAATAATTTTTGAAGGAAATTTTCAACCAGAGACTGGTTGGAGCGCATCTGACTTAATTCTAAAAAATCAGATAAAAATTGACGCTTTAGTTTGCGCAAATGATGAAATGGCTATCGGCGCTATTAAATATTTTAAAAGCCTCAATTTAAATTTTAAAGATTTCTTTATGATTTGCGGTTTTGATAATACTAACAATTCAGCTATTATAACCCCTTCTCTGACTACAGTCAGCCAGCCAATGGACATGATTTCTGAAAAGGCTTTACTGATGGTATTAGCTAAAATTAACAAGCAGGAAGTTGCTAATATTATCAAACTTCCAACTGTTTTGGTAGTGAGAGAATCCTGTGGCTGCGAATCTCATATTAATAAAGATGCTTCTGTTTCTGATTTTTATTTAAGAGCAATAACTAACTTCAAGGTCCATGAAAACTTGCAGACATTCAGTCTTGATACGCTTTATGATCTCATAACAAATGCCCTGCAGACACTTAATATAAAAAGCTGCTTTATCGTTAAATACTTAAATGGCCCGATAGAAGTAGATAGCGATATCCCTGAATACTCTGAGCTGCTATACGCATTTTATAATAACAGCGGCAAGAAATTTACCGACATCAATTTTAAAACCAAATTACTTATTCCCGATAATTACATACCAGAAAATAAACGTTTTATAAGTCTTATAAAACCATTGTTTTTTAACACCGAACAATATGGTTTCGTTTGTTTTGAGGTTGATAATGATGACGTAATTAATTTTGAATTATTGAGAGGGCAAATTAGTAATACATTAAAAGGCGCCCTTATGCTTTTGGAAAGAGACCAACTGAGCGAACAGTTGAGGGAACAGGAACGCATGACGTCACTAAGCCAATTAATAGTTAGCATTGCTCATAATATAAAATCTCATATAATGACTATTGCTGGGACTACAATAGCTCTAGATTCATTGACAGATGAATATAAAAAATCAATTACAGACAATACCGTAACAATAGATGATCACTATGAAATTGCAAAAGAAATGAGTAGCTGGCTGGATAAAATTAACACTAATTTACACCTGATGACAAATATACTAGATCAGATAAATGATCAATTTGTAAAGCTTACTACTAAAAATACTATTTGTTTTAGCATTAATGATTTAGTAGCTGGAATCAAGAATCATATCAGAAACTCCGAATTTCTTGACAATCATATAATAAACATCGACGTTACTGCTAATACATCTATTCAAATTAAAGGAGAAATCATAAATTTACTTCAAGTAATTGACAACATATTAATCAACTCAGTTTATGCGAATCTTGAAAATACCGCCGATAAAATTGATCTAAAAATTGAAAAACTAAAGAATTTTATACTCATATCTATAAAAGATTATGGAACTGGGATACCCGAATCAATGCGATCCTCAATTTTCAGAAAAATGGTTACAACAAGAGTTAAGAATGGTACCGGATTGGGCCTTATGTTGTCATACTCAACAATAAAAGGTAGGTTTGGCGGAGATCTCTACTTTGAGACTGAAAACTTAAAAGGTACAACATTTTATATTAAACTCTCAATTTAGTATGTTTTTTATGTATACTGGTCGTTTCAAAAACTTGATATAATGGGTTTTCGTAGTATAAACTTGAACAAGGAATTTTTTGAAACGCCCTTATTGCAAGATATATCAGAGTTTTATAGTAATACTAAAATACTATAATGATGATTTGATATAATTAAGGAGTGATATTTTTGAGTAAAGCAAACAACTTAAAAACCCTCATTTGTGATAATGACACCTCCTTTATACTAAATATTAAGGAAACCTTATCAAAGTATGGATTTAATTTAAAATCTTCACATGACATCAATAATGCTATTAATATTATAAAGACTTCTGAAATCGATATACTCCTTATTGATTCTAAACTATTTAGCCAATCAAAATATAGCATAATGGAAGAAATACGATCATTTAACAATGATATGGAAATAATACTATTGACAGAATCAAGCGATAATATTCCCCCAATTGATATATTGCTAAAATACAAAACATATTGCTGTTATTTAAAGTATGAAAATAATCTGGATATTGTTCTTTTGCTTCTTTCTGCCAGAAGAACATTTTTACAAAACGCCCAAATCAATAAACTTATCGAAGAACAAGCTTCATATAAAAAAACATTAGAAGAAATCCATGAGTCTTTTATTGATAATGAAAGGCTTTGTTCTATCGGCAAATTGGTTGGCAGCATCTCCCATAACATGAAAAATCCGCTTTTGTGTATAGGATCTTCAATCCATAACTTGAAAGACCTTATAAATGAATATTCTGTTTCGATTGGCGACAGTTCAGTTACTGAAGAGGACCACCATGAAATAGCCGATGATATGAATAAGTTAGCAAAAAATATGTATGAATATTACAACTATTTAAATGATTTAATTGAAACCGTCAAAGAACAATCAGTAAACTCATCCCAATCCGTATATAGATCCTTTACTATAAATGATCTGACAGCCAAACTCAATATACTTCTTAAAGACGAGCTAAAAATTCACAAATGCTCCTTGAATACTGAATATAACGCTCCTCAGGATATAATTATAAGAGGAAGATTAATAAGTCTCATTCAGGTTCTAAACAATATTATAATAAATGCGGCGCAATCTTATGAGAACGGAGGGGAAATAGATTTTATTATCGAAGAGCAAAAAAATACAATCAAATTCACCGTAAAAGACTGCGGTAAAGGTATTCCCGATAATATAAAAGAAAAATTATTAAAGGAAATGGTTACGACTAAAGGCAAAGACGGTACAGGTATTGGTATATACAGCTCATATCAGGTTATTAAAACTCAATTTTCTGGCGAAATGGAATTTGTGTCTCAACAAGGAAAAGGAACCACATTTATCATTACAGTCCCATTAAGTTGATTAGGTATATAAAAAGCACTATTAATCTTACATTTGACGGAGCAAAATAACGAACGCTTTAACGTTATTTTGTGATAGGCAAATGTAAAAGATTAATTGCTTTTTATATAGTATCAAAAAAAACTTAGCAACTGGTCGTTTCAAAAACTTGATATAATGGGTTTTCGTCATATTACCTTGAACAAGGATTTTTTTGAACCGCCCTAAAAAATGGATGTTAAATGTTTATTGCTAAATGTATATAAT
>JAUZPS010000170.1 GCA_030705945.1 Bacillota bacterium | reverse complement strand
CGTTAAAGCGTTCGTTATTTTGCTCCGTCAAATGTAAGATTAATATTGCTTTTTATATAGATAATTTGCGAAAAAGATTTTAAATTAAAAATACTATCACAAAAATATTTAATATAATTGTTTTTACTTAACACTAGCGCTATTATATTTCTATAAAAGTTATAAGGGCGTTTCAAAAAATTCCTTGTTCAAGTTTATATAACGAAAACCCATTATATCAAGTTTTTGAAACGCCCAGTTGCTAAGTTTTTTTTGATACTACCTATATAAAAAGCACTATTAATCTTACATTTGCCTATCGCAAAATAACGACGCTTTAACGTTATTTTGCGATAGGCAAATGTAAAAGATTAATTGCTTTTTATATAATATCAATATTGATGATAAACATCTATTTTCCAATTGAAAGGATGATTCTAAAATGTTTGATTCGCATGTTCACAGTTCATTTTCAGGTGACAGTGAAATGAATGCAGATATAGCTTGCAACACAGCAATTAATCTTGGTCTTAATGGGCTTGCCTTTACAGATCATCTTGACTTAGACTATCCCAACTTTGATATCAAGTTTCTGATAGATTTTGATGAATACGATAGTTTTATGGATAATCTGAAAAACAGATTTTCTTCGAAGATCAGAGTTTTAAAAGGAATAGAGGTTGGAATTCAACCACATGTTATTGATGATACTAATAAAATCGTAAATAGCTATAATTTCGATTTCGTTATTGCCTCAATTCATGTAATCGATGGCCTTGATCCATATTATGGAGAATATTTTAAAGACAAACCTTCAAAAAACGCGGCATTTTCAAGATACTTATCTGAAATACTATTCGCTTTAAATAATTATGATAATTTTGATGTTATCGGACATATCGGATACATAAGAAGGTATTGCTCTTATGAAGACAAGTCCCTTAGGTACTCTGAGTTTTGTGATTATTTAGACAGTATTTTAAAAGGAGTAATTTTAAAAGGCAAGGGCATTGAAGTGAATACATCTGGTTTCAGGACATTAGGTACTCCAATCCCTGACCTTGACATAATAAAAAGATATAAAGAATTGGGTGGAGAAATAATTACAACAGGTTCTGACGCGCACGCGCCAGAACACATAGCCTTCAATTTTGAAGAAATAAAAAAAGCTTTATCTGAATTGGGATTTAAATATATAGCTCATTATGAAGATAGAAAACCGGTTTTTGAAAAAATATAAAAGTCAAAAATTAAGAAATATTTAAGGCGTTTCAAAAAATTCCTTGTTCAAGTTTATATGACAAAAACCCATTATATCAAGTTTTTGAAACGACCAGTTGTGAAGTTTTCTTTTTGATACTACCTAAAGCATTCATTATTTTGTTCTGTCAAATGTAAGATTAATAGCGCTTTTAATAAAATTATCATTTATCAATAACTCCACCGCCAACGACAATATCTCCATCATAAAAGACCACAGATTGTCCAGGAGTTATGGCTCTTTGAGGCGTTTCAAAAACTACTTTAACACGACCATCCGCTAAAGGACTGATTACTGCCGGCGCCTCCTTTGCGGAGTACCTTATTTTAGCGTTTACTTTCATTGAGCCTTCTAGCTTGTCTATAGAAATAAAGTTCAGGTCCGATGCTGTCAGAGTATCTGAGAAAACTTGTTTCTCTTCGCCTAATACTACCTGGTTTTTTTCAACATCTATTCTTACAACAAAAACCGGTTTTCCTAACGCAATACCTAAACCTTTTCTTTGTCCAACAGTATAATGAACTATTCCTTTATGCTTTCCTAAAACTTTACCATTTTCATCAACAAAAAAACCTGGATTTATTTTAGTATTTGTTTTCTCTTCAATAAATCTTCCATAGTCATTATCTTCAACAAAGCAAATCTCCTGGCTGTCAGGCTTTGAAGCCACTACAAGATCCAAGAGCTTAGCTTTCTCTCTTACTTCGTCTTTATTATATTCTCCTATGGGCATCAAAGTATGAGCAAGCTGATCCTGAGTAAGGGTATAAAGAGCGTAGGTCTGGTCTTTCGCGCTTGTTGCTGATTTTATTAGCAAGTATCTTTTTTTGCTTTCATCGTATTCAACACTCGCATAGTGACCGGTTGCAATATAATCAATCCCCATGGAAAGGGCCTTGTTTAACATTTCTTCAAATTTCACATGCCTATTACAAGCAATACATGGATTAGGCGTTCTTCCCACCAGATATTCATCAACAAAATAATTGATAACCTTTTCTTCAAAAACCTTTTTAAAATTCATAACATAATATGGTATACCTAAATTATTCGCAACTCTACGAGCATCATCAACAGCAGACAATGAGCAGCAGCCGCCCTCGTTCTTTTGCTTATCCTCATCCATATCAGGCCAGATCTGCATTGTTACGCCTATTACATCATACCCCTTTTCCAAAAGACAAGCGGCGGCTACAGAACTGTCAACACCGCCGCTCATTCCTAACATAACCTTCTTTTTTTCCATTTCTATTTAAGCTGCCTTTCTTTTTTAGAATGCAAAAGAAAACTATTATCAAAAACTTCTTCAAATTTATATAGATCACAGGCTATTCATTTTTGTGATCATCAATCTTCATCCTCTTCATCATTATCATTATGGTCATGGTGAATATCATCACAGCGTCTTCCGCAGGAGCCTGCCATTTCGCATTCACTTAAAAGACCGTTTTTTCTCTTGTAGTCTTCTATAGCTGCTCGAATAGCTTCTTCAGCAAGATTAGAACAATGCATCTTAGCTGGAGGTAGTCCGTCAAGAGCTTCAGCTACAGCTTTGTTTGTAATTTTCAGAGCCTCGTCGACAGTCTTTCCAACAACCAGTTCAGTTGACATACTGCTGGTAGCTACGGCGGCGCCGCAACCGAATGTTTTAAATTTAGCTTCAACAATGATGTCATTTTCTATTTTTAAATACATTTTCATAATATCGCCGCATTTTGCGTTACCAACCTGGCCAACACCATCAGCATCTTCAATTTCTCCAACATTTCTTGGGTTCATAAAATGGTCCATAACTTTTTCACTATACATTTTGATTACCTCTCTTTACACTTTCATATAATGGTGACATTTCTCTTAATCTTTCAACAATAGTAGGAAGCGCCTCCAATAGTTTGTCTACATCTTCTTGTGTATTCTCTTCTCCAAAGGTCAATCTTAAGGAACCATGCGCAATTTCATGAGGAAGACCTATAGCAAGAAGCACATGGGATGGATCAAGAGAGCCGGATGTGCAGGCTGAACCGCTTGACGCGGCAATTCCCTTCATATCTAAAAGCAATAGCAACGATTCGCCTTCAATAAATTGAAATGAGAAATTAGCATTGCCAGGAAGTCTATGTTCTCTATGCCCATTTAATTTAACAAAAGGTATTTTCTTCATAACTTCATCAATGGTTCTGTCTCTTAAAGCAATAAGCTTTTTATTGTATTCATCAATATTAGCTGTAGCCAACTCAATTGCTTTACCAAGTCCAACAATCGAAGGGACATTTTCTGTACTTGCTCTTCTGCCTCTTTCCTGAGCTCCTCCGTGCATGTAAGAAATCAACTTAACGCCTTTTCTCACATATAAAGCTCCAGCTCCTTTTGGCCCATAAAACTTATGGCCGGATAAGGATAATAGGTCAATATTCATATCTTTTACATTGACTTGAACGTTTCCAATAGCCTGCACGGCATCGGTATGAAAATATATTCCCTTTTCCCTTGCAATTTTTCCAATTTCAGCAATAGGCTGAATTGTCCCGATTTCATTGTTTGCAAACATTATCGTTATCAAAATGGTATTAGGTTTTATCGCTTCCGCAACCTGCTGAGGCGTAATAAGACCATTTTCATCAACTGGTAGATAAGTAACTTCAAACCCATCATTTTCTAAGTATTGGCATGTATGAAGCACAGCGTGGTGCTCAAAATTTGTTGTTATTATATGGTTGCCTTTTGCCTTATTTGCATAAGCAACTCCTTTAATTGCCCAGTTATCGGCTTCAGTGCCTGATCCGGTAAAAAATATTTCTTTAGCTTGCGCGCCAATTGAAGCTGCAACCTTTTCCCTAGCCTCTTCAATAGCTTTCTTGCTCTCTCTGCCGATTGAATATATAGAGGAAGCGTTTCCGTAGTTTTGCGTGAAATACGGAAGCATGGCTTCGACTACTTCAGGCTTTGTGTATGTTGTTGCAGAGTGATCCAAATATATCAGTTTTTCTCCCATAGCTTATACTCCTTATTGTTATTGTTTATCTTTTTCCCAAAAATCCTTATTTTTAAACATCTATTATTAAATAAAAAACATTAAGTCTTCATCTTTGTTCAATTTATGATATTCATCAATAAGATTCTGTAAGGAAATTGAATCTACAACCTGATTAACTCCATCCCTCATCTTTTCCCAAATCATTTTTGTTACACAACATTCATATCTTGAACATTCAGTTGCCACATCCTCGCATACACAGCTCACGGGAGCAAGTGATCCCTCAAGAGCTCTCAATACCGAGCCAACAGTTATATTTTCAGGAGAATCGGAAAGTACATACCCCCCCATTGCTCCTCTCATGCTTTTCACAAGCCCAGCCTTTCTTAAGGATGCAAAAAGCTGTTCCAGATAATTTTCAGACAACTCTTGTCTCTCAGCAATACTTTTTAATGAAATATTACCTTCAGAATTATGGAGCGCAAGGTCAAGCATCGCTTTAACTCCATATCTACCTTTTGTTGACAGCTTCATTATTTGCCCTCCAATCCCAAGCATATTACTTGGATATCTTTTTATTAGATTAGCACTTTGTTATTTATTAGTCAATATGTATTTTAATCTTTTTTTATAAATCTACAATTTAACGAAAAACTGAACAAGGAATTTTTGAAACGCTTAAGATATATTAAAATCATTATTAATCTTACATTTAGCAGAGCAAAATAGCGAACATTTTAACGGTATTTTGTGATAGATAAATGTAAAAGATTAATTGATTTTAATATAGTCTGACTTGAAAACAAATCATATCTCAAGAATATTTAAAACTGTAACTCAAATAATCCGATCTATATAAAAAGCACTATTAATCTTACATTTGACGGAGCAAAATAACGAACGCTTTAACGTTATTTTGTGATAGGCAAATGTAAAAGATTAATTGCTTTTTATCTATTTATATTACTCTTTATCGATTTCCTTATTTGTTTTGTGAATATCCTTCCTTAAGACGAACCAATATAGTAAGATAATAACCGCATAAACAACCAAACTCTGAGCCATATACAAGTGAAGAAAAATTATATCAACCAACAACACTACAAAACCTATCAACAATATCCATGCAATAACTCTTTTTTTCATTGACATTCTCCTTATTCATTAAATCTATCCATCCCTTAAAAACGGGAATTTTAAGTTAGTCTTAATATATGTTATTTTAATTTTTATATTTTAATTTTTTATTTATCGCTATTCTTCCATCTTTCAAGCCATTCCTTTATTCTTGCCTCATACCCATTTGCTGTTGGTTCATAATACACGGAGCCTTGCATTTCCATTGGTAAGTATTCTTGTTTTACAATATTTCCTGGAAAATCATGAGCATACTTATACCCTTTACCATAACCCAAATCCTTCATACCGCCAACTGCCGCGTTTCTAAGATGCATGGGAACCTCTCCGGTTCTCTTGGTTGAAACATCATTTAATGCTTTACCAATTGCCTTGTAGCTGGAATTAGATTTTGGGCTTGTAGCCACCATTACCGCGGCGTGAGCAAGTATTATCCTCGCTTCAGGCATTCCGATCATACTAACTGCCTGAGCGGCTGCTACAGCAACCTGCAGGGCTGTTGGATTCGCCATGCCAACATCTTCCGACGCGCATATTATTATTCTTCTGGCAAGAAATTCCGGGTCTTCTCCCGCATATATGGCTCTTGCAAGGTAAAATACAGCAGCGTCAGGATCACTGCCCCTCATGGATTTAATAAATGCGCTGATATTATCATAATGGTTTTCGCCGGACTTATCAAATGATATTGATTTCTTCTGAACGCACTCCTCTATAGTTCCAACCCCAATATGTATTTTACCATCAGAATCAATTTGGGATGTAATTACAGCAAGTTCAATTGCGTTAAGAGCTATGCGGGCGTCTCCATTACTTATTGTGGTAAGATAATTTAAGGCTTCATCTTCCAAAATCACTTCAAAATTTCCCAGCCCTCGCTCTTTGTCTTTTAAGGCGTTTAATATAATATTCTTAATACTGCTGTCACTAAGGGGCTTTAACATAAAAACAGAAGATCTGGAAATAAGAGCTTTATTTACTTCAAAGAACGGGTTTTCAGTTGTTGCTCCTATTAATACAATTGTTCCGTTTTCAACATAAGGAAGCAACGCATCCTGCTGAGATTTGTTGAACCTATGTATTTCATCAACAAATAAAACTGTTTTACCAGAAGGATTTAATATTTTGTTCTGCGTATCCGCCACAATCCTCTTAATATCAGCAACACCTGCAGTCACCGCGTTGAGCTTTTCAAAGCTTGATTTAGTTGTGGAGGCTATAATTCTAGCCAGGGATGTTTTTCCTGTGCCTGGAGGCCCATATAGAATGATTGAAGTTATCCTGTCTGCTTTTATCATCCTGTAAAGCATTCTTCCCTGCCCTACTATTTCCTCCTGACCAAAAAACTCTTCAATTGTTCTAGGTCGCATTCTATACGCCAGTGGTTCCTTTTTTACATTCATATAATCATTCAACAACCTTTATTGAGGATCTAAATAATAAGACCCAAGGAGTCCCCCTGAGTCTTTATTTTATTTACTTAGGGCATTTCAAAAAATTCCTTGTTCAAGTTTTGTATGATGAAAACTCATTATATCAAGTTTTTGAAACGACCAGTTGCTAAGTTTTTTGATAATGCCTTACTCATAATTTGAGTCTTAATACAGAGGATATTTATCACATAGTTTGCCAACTCTTTTAATAACAGTTTCTTTTGAATTGTTGAAGTCTGTAAGAGTCAGATGAATAAGATCAGCAATCTCTACCATATCTTCTTCTTTCATACCCTTAGTTGTAACAGCAGGCGTACCAATTCTGATTCCGCTTGTTATAAAAGGACTTTGAGTATCAAAAGGTATTCCATTTTTATTAACCGTAATAAATACTTCATCGAGCATAAATTGAGCCTCTTTACCTGTAACATTAATGTTCCTCAAATCTACGAGCATAAGGTGGTTATCGGTGCCGCCCGAAACTATGTTAAGGCCTTTTGCCATTAAAGCGTTTGCTAAAGTTGCGGCGTTTTTCACAACCTGCTGCTGGTAAGTTTTAAATTCCTCAGACATTGCTTCCTTGAAGCTTACTGCCTTAGCGGCAATAACATGCATCAGAGGACCGCCCTGAATTCCTGGAAAAACTGCTTTATCAACAGCTTTTGCAAACTCTTGCTTGCATAAAATCATACCACCGCGAGGTCCGCGTAATGTTTTATGAGTTGTTGTGGTAACAAACTGAGCGTAAGGAACAGGGTTTTCATGAAGTCCCGCAGCAACAAGTCCTGCGATATGAGCAATGTCAACCATCAGGTAAGCTCCCACTTCATCCGCAATTTCCTTGAAAGCCTTAAAATCAAGGGCTCTTGGATAAGCGCTTGCGCCTGCTACAATTAACTTTGGATTATTTTCCTTCGCTAATTTTCTCAGTTCATCATAATCTATTCTAAAATTATCGTTTCTCACACCATATGGAACAATTTTGAAGTATTTTCCTGAAATGTTAACAGGGCTTCCATGACTCAAATGACCGCCATGAGCCAAATTCATTCCTAAAACAGTATCGCCGGGCTCTAACACAGCAAAAAATACCGCCAAATTTGCCTGAGCGCCTGAATGAGGCTGAACATTAGCATGGTCTGCGCCGAAGATTTTCTTTGCTCTTTCGATGGCAAGCTTTTCAACAACATCAACAAACTCGCAACCACCGTAATACCTCTTTCCAGGGTAACCTTCAGCGTATTTATTTGTAAGCGGAGTTCCCATAGCCTCCATAACTGCCTGGCTGACAAAATTCTCGGAAGCGATAAGCTCAATTTTATTTCTTTGACGACCAACTTCATCCCCTATTGCTTTTGCCACTTCTGGGTCAATTTTCAAAACTTCATTAATACTGTACATAAAAAATCCTCCTAAAAATTTATCAAACATTAAAAAAAGCCAAACCGCATGATTTGACCTCTGAATTCAAGTATTGAACTCTTAAACTCTGTCCTTTTGCCTGAGAGATTATTTCCATTTTAGTGGAAACTTGCCCCTTCGGCGCCTTGACGGTCTCTCCAGAGGCGCGTCCTGTTATAGTCTTTTTACCTGAAAGTTTAACTTCTTCGGCGCGCCGCAACGGGCAACTCTCCCATAACATTCATTCGCTATATTTTGTTGCTAAATCTGTTTTTAAAACAAATGCTCCTATTAATACGGTTTGTATAGAATATAAAAGTTATTTCCCTAAAATAATAACTATATTCAAATTAATTGATCTTTTACATTTATCTATAACAAAATACCGTTAAAATCGTTCGTTATTTTGATCTACTTAATGTAAGATCAATAATGATTTTAATATAT
>JAUZPS010000017.1 GCA_030705945.1 Bacillota bacterium | reverse complement strand
AGCACGCAACCAACGTTATCTTCTTCAAGGTTCAACGCCATCCCGCGAACACCGTTTTCGAACTCAAGAAGTTCACCATACATACAGCCCTCTAGACCATAGATTCTTGCAATACCGTCACCGGACTGCAAAACATAACCTATATCCTCTGTCTTGGTTTTAACGCCGTAACCCTCTATTTGCTGTTTAATTATCGAACTAATCTCTTCGGGTCTCAAATTCATCATTTTCACCTCATCTTAAAATATATATCCATGTCTATAGCATTTCAAAAAAATATATACTTGCCAGTTTACTTCATAAGAATCTCTCTGATGCTTTCGAAGCGGCCTTTGAGGGATCCATCAATTACCTTGTCGCCAATCTTGACCTTTATTCCTCCAATAAGACTCGGGTCTATTTTCGCCGTAGCCTTAACCTTAGAAGCATTGTAAAGTTTACCATACTTGTCTCTTAATTTATTAATCTGAGATTCATCCAGATTAGCGGCAGAGTAAATGGTTATATTTAGCATATTACGTCTGATGTCAGCAAGCTTTACAAATTCTTCGTATATGCCGGGAAGGAATTTTATTCTGCCTTTGTCAAGCAGCAAAAGTAAAAAATTCACCATTTCCTTCTTAAGGCTTTTTGAAAAAATATTTTTTATTATTTCCTTTTTGGTATCTATCTTAATTTCAGGATTATCCAAAAAGTACTTAAACTCTGTTCCATTTTTATATAGATTAACTACCTCTTTTAATTCATCCTGAAAGCTATCGACTTCATTATTCTTTGATGCAATAAGCTCCAGGGCTTCCGCATATCTTCTATCAATTAGGGGCATTATGCTGCACCTGCCTCATCAATGAATTTTTCAGCTAAAGCTTTGTTCTTTTCGTTATCCATATTAGCTTCAATAACCTTAGAAGCAACAACCAAAGCCAAACCAGTAACCTGGCCTTTTACATCCTTTAAAAGCTGAGCTCTCTCACGTTCGATTTCTTCTTTAGCTCTTGTAATAATGCCTTCGGCGTCTTTTCTCGCATTGCCTAATATCGCTTCATACTCTTTATTAGCTCTTGCTTTGGCATCGTTAATAATCTGATCAGCCTCATTTTTTGCGGCTCTTAATTGTTCTTCGTATTTTTGCTTTAACTCAGTCGCTTCAACTTTACTCTTTTCAGCTTTGTCAATTGATTCTTGAATTGACTTAGTTCTGTTCTCCATAAATTGAGTGACCGGTTTGAATAAAAACTTGCGAAGAAGAATATACAACAGCACTAAATTTAATAATGTTATTATAAATCTCCACTTTTCAAAATAAATTAACATATTTGATTCTCATCCTTTCATAATCAAACTTTTTCATTTTAAATTATAATAAACTCTTCGCAAAACAATTTGAGGTTTTTTGTGATTAATTTTTTATATAATCATTTCATAAATCTATAGAATTAGATCTTCAGCCAAAACCAAAGAATCTATAATATACTCATTTATATGTGGGAGGTATTCGCCTCCCACATAATCGAATGATTCAATCTTAAAAATTATCCTATTTTCAAATACAATAATATGGAAATCAAAAGTCCATATATAGCTGTTGCTTCTGCCAAAGCCAAACCTGTCAGTGTGATGGTCATTATCTTTCCTGATGCCTCAGGTTGTCTGGAAACCGCTTCAGCAGCTTTGGAAGTACCAATACCTATACCAATACCAGCTCCGAAGCCAGTCAATACAGCAATACCTGCTGCAATTGCAATTAATCCTGAATTTCCTCCCATTATCTCACCTCCTTACTCAATAGCTTCTGCGATATAAAGCGAAGTTAAAAATACAAATATATAAGCTTGAAGTCCACCATCGAACAAATCAAAATATAAACTGAATATGCCCGGAATTAAGAAAGGTTCAGCTATATATATTAATTCCATAATTGTGAATGCCGCCAGGATATTACCAAAAAGACGCAAACAGAGTGAAAGCGGCCTTACAAAGTATTCCATTATTTTAAATGGCAGCATAAGCGGCAAAGGGGTAACAAAAGTCTTTAACCAGCCCTTAACACCTTTGATCTTAATACTGGCAAATAAAACAATAATTATTGACATTATCGCCATAGTGGCTGTTATATCGATATCCTTTGTTGGCGGGGCAATCTCCGGGAGCTTCCCTAAAAAGCTTAATCCGGTTGCTTCAGCGATAGCCTTTCCAGTCGGAAGGACATTAAATATAGATACTATGTTTGAAAATAATAAGAATAAAATCATTGTGCCAAAGTAAGGCGCAAAAGGCTTCCAGTGATGTCCAAGACTGCCTTTTGTAAAGTTATTGACAAAATCAACGATTGATTCGGCAACATTTTGCTTACCTGTTGGAACCATTCGCAAATTCCTTGTGAATATTATGGCTAAAACCACTAGAGCAACCATTATCATCCACATTACTATAATAGAGTCCGAAATTGGAATTTTCAACCCGAAAAGGTTGATATCATACGGCTTAAACTGCATTTTTCCAATAAGTTCTTCACTATTCATCTGCTTCACCTTCTTGATAATATTATTTTATATAAACTACAAAATTTTTATTAATGGCGTTTCAAAAAAATTCTTTGTTCAAATTCTGTTATTATGAAAACCCATTATATCAAGTTTTGAAACGACCAGTTGACAAGTTATCTTTTTGATACTGCCTAAATCATTTTTATTATAAGTAATGAATCATTTAATAAAATCATTATTTTTAATACCCATTCCACCGGGCAGACATAATAAAAAAATCGTTATAGGAACCAAAAGCACTCCTCCGGAAACTCCAAGCAAGATTGACATATTTACCAGTGCAGATATGACAAACAATAACGCTGTAGCTCCAAATAATATCATAAAAATAATAATTGATTTACCCATCACAGCCCCATTGCTTGAAGGTGAAAATAACTTAGATAATAGGATGGCCCATATACCGAATTTGATAAAACTGAATATTCCGCCAACTAATAGACCTAAAAAAACAAGCAATTTATTCTTAAAAAATATAAAATCTATTATTGCAAATAATATAAATACAACAGCAGATCTCTTAACAATATACTTCTCATACTTAGTTTTCAGCAACTTTTTTATCCTTATCAGAATTAATTAAAGTTTAGTCATAATTTTACCGAT
The DNA here is from genome assembly GCA_030705945.1 of Bacillota bacterium. Classification (GTDB taxonomy): domain Bacteria; phylum Bacillota; class Clostridia; order Acetivibrionales; family DSM-2933; genus Pseudobacteroides. Next base: position 19,941 of record JAUZPS010000017.1, on the reverse strand, counting down.
AAATCTTTTGAGTTAATGAACAGCAATCTATTTATCGGTTTATCAGAAAACTATCTTAACATTAAGTGAAGCCAAAATCAGCGCCAAAAAACGCTAAGTAATAAAATCAATCAATTTATTATATTTACTTATGCAAAAAACCTTAAATTAATTCAATATTTTTAATGGCAATATATACATACAAAAGGTTGATTCTAACGTGGCTATTGATTAACTTAAGTTCCTGTTTTATTAAACAAAAGCTTTTGTTAATAATATCACAATTGATTATTTAAATCAATAATTATTGTAACAGATTTTTTAAACTTTTCTATCGCACTGCAGTGCCAATATATTTCAGGAGCGGGTTTTTATGGATATAACTACGATTATAGCAATAGTAATTGGTTTTGCGAGTCTTTTATCAGGATTTCTTATGGAAGGAGGACATTTTGCCGCCCTTTTGCAAAAGACCTCTGCAATTATTGTTTTTGGCGGAACTATCGGAGCGGTAAGCTTATCGTTTCCACTTTCCGAGCTCAAAAAAATGACTTATGCGCTTAAACTAATTTTTAAAAATCAGAACTATAATGAAGTAGATATAATAAATCAACTTTCCGAGCTATCTGAGAAAGCGAGAAAAGACGGGCTGTTGAGCCTTGAACAGGATGCTCAGAATAATGAGAATGAATTGATAAGGAAGGGACTGGCTTTAGTAGTTGATGGAATTGAAACTGATGTAATAAAGGATATTCTGGAAAGAGAAAGCGAACTAAAATTCAGTATTTACGAGTCAACAGCCAAGATCCTTGAATCAGCTGGCGGGTTCTCCCCTACAATGGGAGTTGCCGGAACAGTTATGGGTATGGTTATGATTCTTGGAAACCTTGGTTCAGATACAAAAGAACTGGCCCACAGCATAGGTGTTGCCTTTATTGCAACTTTGTACGGAGTTGGTTTTGCCAACCTTCTTTATCTGCCTTGCGCCGGTAGGGTTAAGGTTAAAGCTGAGAGGCAGATGATGGTAAACGAACTTATAATTGAAGGCCTACTTTCTATACAGGCAGGCGAAAATCCAAGAATTATTAAAGAGAAACTCAATCTCAACCTCCTCGAGCAATTAAACGGTAAGAAGAGCTCTAAAGGTGACGCAAAAGAAGAAGCGGGGGGATGATAGTTGGCCAAAAAAGAAAGACTCGTCAAAGATACCTCCGAAAGATGGCTGCTTACCTATGCCGATCTAATGAATCTTCTTCTTATATTCTTCATAATACTTTATGCAATGAGCCAGGTTGACGCGGCAAAGTTCAATCAACTTGCGGCGTCACTAAGAGAAGAACTAGGCAGCAGTCAATCGGCAACCTATATCGGAACAGCAGGAGTTTCCAATGCTATAATTGACCTAAATGGGGGAAGCGCTTCAACAGTTATTCCTGACAACCTTGAAAATAAACAAATGGAAGAAGTAAAAGAAGATGTTGATAAACTTGTGACCCAAAAAGGACTTGGAGATCAGGTGAAAGTCTCGGTTCAGGGAAGAGGAGTAGAAATCTCGATGCAAGATAGCTTATTGTTTAAAAGCGGAAGTTCTGCTTATGAGGATACTGCTAAGTCCACAATAACCGAAATCGGAAAAATTCTTAAAAACCTTTCCGCAAATCAGATAAGAGTTGAAGGACATACTGACAATGATCCTATTAAAACATCAGCTTTTCCTTCAAATTGGGAGCTTTCTTCAGCTAGAGCAACTAACGTTCTAAGAACTCTTATTGATACATCGGGAATTAATCCGCAAAAAATTTCCGCTATAGGATATGGTGAATTCAGGCCAAAAGTTCCCAATACAACGCCTCAAAATAAAATGAAAAACCGAAGAGTAGACATAGTAATTGTAAAAGGTTCTCTTGATGTCTCAGAAGCAGGGTCAACAGCAAAAAGCGCAAATAGCGCTGAAAAGTCAGCAATTTCTAGTGAAAAACAATAATTAAGGAGTTTCAAAAAATTCCTTGTTCAAGTTTTGTATGATGAAAACCCATAAAATCAAGTTTTTGAAACTCCCAGTTGCTAAGTTTTTTTGATATTGATACTACCTTATAGAAAACGAACTGTTAAGTAATGCTATCAGTTTAAGAGTAATAGCCCGTCGGCTGATTCTCATAAACTGCGCGGATTTACCTTACAGTACGCTTTTTAATGTAAAATGCTTAATTTTAATATTTTTTAATATTAAATATTTCAATATTTATAGGTTAAACTCAACTGGTTTTGTGTTTCTAAGCCTAAATTCATACAATAACGCTTCAGTTATTCTTGATGAAGCTAAGCCGTCACCATACGGATTAACCGCGCGAGCCATTCGTTCATATTCTCTCTGATCCTCTATCAATTGCTCAGTCAGTTTAATTATCTGAGCTTCCTCTGTTCCAGCTATCTTTACCGTTCCAGCTTTAACGGCTTCCGGGCGCTCAGTCTCGTTTCTTAAAACCAAAACAGGTTTTCCCAAAGAAGGAGCCTCTTCCTGCAACCCTCCTGAGTCAGTCAGTATCATGTAAGATAAACTGATGAGATTATGCATATCCTGAACTCCAAGGGGATTTATGAGGTGAATATTCGGGCAGTTCCCTATTATTGATTTAGCTGTTTCTTGCACAGCTGGATTCAAATGGACAGGATAAACAATATCTATATCAGGATACTTATTTGATATATGTCTCAATGCCCTGCAAATGTTTTCTAGAGGACCACCAAGATTCTCCCTTCTGTGAGCTGTGACAGTAATTACTCTTTTATCGTTAAAATTAATTTTCTTTAATTGATCATTTTCAAAAACATAATTATCCTTAACAGTTGTCTTCAATGCGTCAATAACAGTATTTCCGGTTATATATATTTTATCTTCCTTGACCCCTTCATTCAGGAGATTTTTCTTATTTACAACAGTAGGTGAAAAATGGAAATCTGCAAGAACGCCTGTCAATCTTCGATTTATTTCTTCAGGATATGGAAAATACTTATCAAAGGTCCGAAGTCCTGCTTCAACATGTCCTACATTAATTTTATTGTAAAAAGCCGCAAGACTTGCTACAAAAGTTGTTGTGGTATCTCCATGAACCAATACAATGTCCGGCTGATTTTCTTCAAATACTCTACATAAACCGTCCAACGCTCTTACAGTAATATCTGTAAGAGTCTGCCTATCCTGCATGATATTCAAATCAAAATCAGGAAGTATATTAAACATATGAAGAACCTGGTCCAACATCTGTCTATGTTGAGCTGTAACACACACCAGAGATTCAATTTCGCTGTAATTCTCCATTTCTTTGACTAAAGGGGCCATTTTTATAGCTTCAGGCCTTGTTCCAAAAACAGTTATAACTTTTAGCTTTTTCATTTAACTCTCCCGTTATGTTAAACTTAGTTTTAAATATATAAAACTTCACTGTTCTGTATCTCTAATTCTATTTCCTATATTAAGTGTCTTTATTCTTTGACATTGCTTATTTTATTTTCTACCGCGTCAACTTTAGGTTCTTCTTCTTTATCTTTATCCGTCTCCATTTCAGTCATAAACCTTGCTCCGCCTATTATAAAGACAGATATTGAAACTACAAGAATAATTGCGCTTAAAACTCCTCTACCCGCTAATACAACAGCGCATAACCCGAGGGCTCCGCTTGCCGTATACAAAGCAACAACAGATTGACGCTGACTTAAGCCCATATCAATAAGTTTGTGATGTATATGCCCTCTGTCGGCTGCCATAATGGATTTACCGCCAGCAAGTCTTCTTAAAATAGCAAATATTGTATCAAACAAAGGTAATCCAAGCACCAATAAAGGTATGGCAATAGCAATTGCCGTATAAGACTTAATAGTTCCCTGGATTGAAATTACTCCAAGGGCAAACCCTAAAAAGTTTGAACCTGTATCCCCCATAAAAATTTTAGCAGGATTAAAATTAAAAGGTAAAAAGCCAAGAGTTGAACCTGCTAATACAGCCGTAATTATTGCAATATCACCTCTTGATGTAATTATTGAAACAAAAAAGAGGGATAATGACGCAATTGATGACACGCCTGCAGCCAATCCATCCAAACCATCGATAAGGTTTATTGCATTGGTAATGCCAATAATCCAGAAAATTGTAAGGGGATATGATATGTATGGACTCAAAGTGAACCCATACAATACGTTTATTTTAGTTCCAGCTATAACAACAACTATTGCTGCGGCCAGATGGAACAATATCTTGACTTTTGCGCTCAACTGCTTGATATCATCAAGCACGCCAACTACGACTATAATCAGCATCCCGCCGATTAGACCTAACATCTGAGTACTGAGCTCAAAAGCTACGCCGTTTGTTATAGCATCGTTAACAATGTTAAATAGCAGTGATACAAAAAAGCCTGCTACAATAGCCAACCCGCCAAGCCTTGGGATTGGCTTTTTGTGTATTCGCCTTTCATCATTAGGTATATCAACAGCCCCAAATTTGAGGGCAGCTTTTTTAGCAATAGGTGTTGAACTTAATGCAACAATAAATGCTAAAATAAATGACACAAAATATTCATATGTCAAATTCATGAAATACACCTTCTTTTGTAAAAGATATTTACAATCTAACTACTCTTATGCCGGCTTCTTTTAAAAGTTCCATAGACAGTTCATCGGGATAGTCTCCTCTGAATACTATTTTCTTGATACCTGCATTAATAGCCATCTTGGCGCATAAAACACATGGCTGAATTGTTACGTATAGAGTGCCGCCATTGACGCTTACCCCTGAATTTGCAGCTTGCACAATTGCATTCTGTTCAGCATGTATCGCTCTGCATAGTTCATGTCTCTGGCCCGAAGGAATTTTTAGCTCATCCCTCAAGCATCCAATTTCAGAACAATGTTTACAGCCTGTAGGCGCCCCATTGTAACCCGTTGCCAGTATTCTTTTATCCTTTACAATTAATGCTCCAACCTGTCTTCTTACACATGTCGATCTACTTTTTATCAGATCGACTATGTCCATAAAATAATCGTCCCACGCTGGTCTCATAAAGACCCTCCATCAAACTCAATATTCGAATCAAATGCCTTATCTAAGCATTTGAACTTATCTATTTTAAAATAACAATTAATTTTACATTTAGCAGAGCAAAATAACGAACAGTTTTAACGGTATTTCGAGATTGATAAGTGTAAAAGATTAATTGATTTTAATTTATAATAATAATACTAATATAATCAAATTTAATTATTTTGTGCCAAATAACCTATCCCCTGCATCGCCTAATCCCGGCACAATATAACCATGGTCGTTTAATTCCTCATCAATTGCCGCGCAGTAAATTTCTACATCAGGATGATCCTTGTTAATTCTTTCGATTCCTGGCTTTGACGCAATCAAACACATCAATTTTATATTGTTCACATTTTTATCTTTTATATATTTGATAGCCACAGACGCCGAGCCACCTGTAGCAAGCATAGGATCAAGAATTACGATATCTCTCTCCTCAACATCGTATGGCATTTTACAATAGTATTCAACTGGCTGTAAAGTCACAGGATCCCTGTAAAGGCCTATATGACCGACTTTCGCCATTGGCAGTAATTGCAACATACCATCCACCATGCCAAGTCCTGCTCTTAAAACGGGTACTATTCCAAGTTTCTTTCCAGAAATAACCTTAGTTCTTGCAATTCCAACCGGGGTTTCAATTTCAACTTCCTTTAATGTCATGTCTCTTGTTACTTCATATCCCATTAGCATGGAAATTTCTTGTACAAGTTCTCTGAATTCCTTGGTATCTGTATTTATATCTCTTAATAAAGATATTTTGTGCTGAATTAAAGGGTGGTCAAGAAGATGAACATTTTTCATAAAATAAAGTTCCTTTCTGATAATATAATTTTTCTTATGTTTATGTAATATCAATTGTTTATGAAATATCGATAAATATGCGTTAGTATTAATTATTGCTCTTTATTATACTTCTCTTCAATATCTGCAATTTTATCTAATCTTAGTTGATGTCTGCCAGCCTCGTATTCAGTGTTCAACCAAACCTCAACTATATCTAGCGCTGATCCTATACCCAAAACTCTTTCTCCTAAAGCAAGAATATTTGAATTATTATGCGCTCTTGCCATTTTTGCCATAAATGAATCTGTACATAGCGCCGCTCTAATTCCATTAACCTTATTTGCGGCAATTGAGATGCCTATTCCAGTACCGCAGATTATTATACCTTTTTCACACTCTCCATTGCTAACAGCCTCAGCAACAGCCCGGCCATAATCCGGATAATCAACGGAATCAGCGCTACAGGTCCCAAAGTCCTTTATTTCATAACCCTTTTCTTTAAGAAATTTTATAATTTCTGATTTAAGATTAAATCCTCCGTGATCACTACCTATGCCTATCAAAATTAATCACCCTCATTTATTTTATATTATTGAACCTTCTATGTCAAAAAAAATTGCTCTGCATTATATTAATCATTTTAGGCAGCATCAAAAAAACTTAGCAACCGGTCGTTTCAAAAACTTGATATAATAAGTTTTCATCATACAAAACTTGAACAAGTAATTTTTTTAAAACACTCTTATTGTTTATGAAGAATTTTTTTCAGGTAATTTACAGCTTTATATATTTCATCCGCGCATTTTTCATAAACTTCAACTGATCCACCAAAGGGATCACAGATATCAAGCCCTTCCAGATCAGTCTCTTCTTTTAAGTTTAATATTATATACTCTTTCATAGTATAAGTTTTCCCTTTAGCGTCTGGAAAATATCTCAGTATCGCGTCTCTATGACTGCTTGTCATAGTCAGAATAATTTTAGCTTCTCTTATCCTTTCCGCGTCAATCTGCTTAGACTTATGTTCGCTTATATCTATTCTATATTTATCATGCAGAACCTTTATTGAATTGCTGCTTGCAGATTCTCCATCAAACGCGCTTACCCCAGCGGACTGAACAAAAAAGTTATCTATTAAAATAGGGTCCTTCTGTAACTCGTTCTTTAAGATTCCCTCAGCCATACTACTTCTACACGTATTTCCAGTACATACAAATAAAATAGTAATCATTGTTCTACCTTCTATCTTTTGTTATTAAATTAAGAAGCAATGTTTTAGTTTTATTAAACCTTTATTATATTAAACCCTGCAGCTTTCTTCATTCTGTTCATTATGGCTAAGCCAACCCCTGTATCATCAACAGCTTCTGTAAAAATAACTTCAACTCCGGTTAAGTCTAGCTCTCTAAGACCCTTGAAGAGATTAGCCGCTATTGTTTCCGGCTTGCGCCTGTCCCCAAGCGATAATACATTGCAGGATTTATATTTCTCCCTTGTCTGCTCGGTGGCTAATATGCCAACTTTTATGCCATTTGAAATCCTGTTTGACGCTAGTTCATTTATTTTTGAAACTATAGCTTCAATATTTCCATCTACAATAATTACATCAGCTTTTGGAGAATAGTGGGTGTACTTCATTCCAGGAGCTTTTGGCCTAAATTCAGATCGAGTAATGTCTAAAAGAGCAGGATCTACGACTACATCTTTAAGTAAACCTCTAAGTTGTTCTAATGTAACTCCTCCAGGCCTTAGCACCATTGGAGGATCTACGGTAAGATCAAGAACTGTCGATTCCAGACCTATGTTTGAACTGCCCCCGTCAATAATCAAATCAACTTTACCTGATAAATCATGGATTACATGTTCCGCTTCAGTCGGGCTAGGTCTTCCTGATATATTTGCGCTTGGAGCCGCAACAGGTATTTGCGAAACTTTGATAAGTTCAAGAGCTATAGGATGTGAAGGCATTCTTATAGCTACGGTATTTAACCCTCCAGTTATTATATGGGGAATACAATCAGCCTTCTCCATTATTAATGTTAGGGCTCCCGGCCAAAATTGCCGCATAAGCTCAAATGCTTTTTCAGGAATTTTTTTTACAAGCCCCTCGATCATTTCTTTATCAGAAACATGAACAATTAACGGATTATCTGAGGGTCTTCCCTTTGCCGCAAATATTTTCTTTACCGCTTCTTCGTCAAGAGCGTTTGCGCCAAGTCCATATACCGTTTCAGTAGGAAAAGCCACAAGACGACCCACTCTTAATATATCGGCCGCGGCTTTTATTTTGTCCACATTTATATTATTCTTATCTATTCTAATTATCTCCGTATTCAAGTTTACAGCTCCTCATATCAAGTTACAGAAACTATTATACCACATATCAGACCCAGAATATTACCTATAACTGGCAGTCTTCCTCTATGCAGCCTCTTAGATTCAGGTATCAGCTCTCCTAAAACAATGTATATCATTGAACCGCCTGCAAATCCTAGGCAAGTTCCAACAAAATCCTTTGATATTCCTCCAAGAAAAGCTCCTAAAAACGCTCCTACGCCCATCGGCGCTCCAGTCAAAGCAGTAAACAGAAACGCTTTTCCACGGCTTACCCCACCGAGCCTCATAGGTACGGCAATTGCAATTCCTTCCGGTATATCATGAATTGCTATAACGAGGGTAATTGTAATACCAAGGCTTATTGATGCTCCAAAGCCTGACCCAACAGCGATACCTTCCGGCAAATTATGCAATGCCAGACCTACCGCAGTGAGTATCCCGGTCTTTAATAAACTGGAATTTTTATTGCTCTTTTTTATAAAATCAGCGTTTTTCAATAAATCTTCTATCGCCATAATCGCTAGAACTCCAGCAATAACACCGATTAGCGATAATAATATTCCGCTAGCCTTGAAAGCCTCTGGGATGAGTTCAAAACAAACAACCGCTGTCATGAGTCCTGATGAGAATTCCAGAATGAATCCTAAGCTGCGATTTGATATATCTCTTATAAAAAAAGCCGTTAAACCTCCGGCGCCGGTCCCTGCAACCCCTGAGATAAGGCCAATTAAAGCAATTTTCAATAATAAATTCATAAGCTCGCTCCAATAAATATGAATATTTTAAAACTTTTTTATCTATGCCTAGTATTAATTCATATTCAAGTTGCGCGCTTAAAATTATCTTTTTATATAAAAAGCAATTAATCTTTTACATTTGCCTATCACAAAATAACGTTAAAGCGTTCGTTATTTTGCTCCGTCAAATGTAAGATTAATAGTGCTTTTTATATAATAAAATCTACAGCAATTTTTCAATGAGTCTTAATCTTCATCATCAGTTGCGCCGCTTCCAAGCTTCTCTGACTGCGCTGAGGTAATTAGCGCGTCAATAATCTCATCCATATCTCCATCTACTATATAGTCAAGTTTATATAGAGTAAGTCCAATACGATGATCAGTTACTCTTCCCTGAGGGTAATTATAGGTTCTGATTCTTTCACTTCTGTCTCCGGTTCCGACCTGACTCTTCCTTGCTTGAGCCAACTCTGAATCCTGCTGATTCTGGGCAATTTCAAAAAGTTTGGACCTTAAGACCTTCATAGCCTTATCCTTATTTTTATGCTGGGAACGTTCATCCTGGCACGTTACAACCACACCTGTAGGAATATGAGTTATTCTGATAGCTGACTCTGTTTTGTTGATATGCTGACCTCCTGCTCCACCGGCTCTGTATGTATCTATATGCAGGTCCGTTGGGTTTATATCAACTTCAACATCATCTACTTCCGGCAGAACAGCAACTGTTATGGTTGAAGTATGAATTCTTCCGCTCGCTTCAGTTGTAGGAACCCTCTGAACTCTATGAACACCGCTTTCAAATTTTAATCTGCTGTATGCGCCTCTCGCTTCAATAGAAAATACAACTTCTTTGAAGCCGCCTAATTCAGTTGGATTTGAATCTAAAATTTCAATCTTCCAACGTTTTCTTTCAGCGTATCTTGTGTACATTCTGAATAAAACCTGGGAAAACAGCGCAGCCTCTTCCCCGCCGGCTCCGCCGCGAATTTCAACAATAACGCTTCTATCATCGTTCGGATCCTTTGGAATCAGAAGAATTTTTAATTCCTTTTTAATTATTTCGAGCTTTTCCTCAGCTTCTTTGAACTCAGCCTGAACCATTTCCCTGAAATCAGCGTCAAGCTTGTCTTGAAGAAGCTCTCTAGTTTCAATTATATCATTATTTACTTTTTTATATTCTCTATACTTCTCAACAATTTCACTTAGATCGGAATGTTCCTTCATGTACTTTCTGTATTCGTCTTGATTCCCTATGACCGAAGGATCGCTAAGCTTATGGTTAATCTCTTCAAATCTATCCTCAGCAGCCTGAAGTTTGTCAAACATTGCGCACCTCTATAATAAAAAATTTGAATCTACGGTGAAATATTATAACATAAATATAAAATATTATCCACAGATTTTCTAAAATCAGACACTTTTTATAAATTGCAAGTTAAAAAACTTAATCGCAAATTAAAAGCAATTACCAATCAATTTTCTAATCAATCAGCAATTGCTTTAATTTTTCTTCTTACTTTATTTAAGTTTACTTTTTTATATTAAAATCATTATATTAAAATCATTTTTGTTATTTTACTATCTCAATATATCCGTTAGCAGTCTCAGCATTTATAAATACTTTTTGCTCAAAATCGTTTAGGTTTGAGCTCTCTGCTTCGACAGCGGCTCCAGTCAAGCCTTGTTTTCCAAGATTATTATAAACAATCTGCGGAATAAGAAGATTAACGCCTCCGTTAGTGGTTTGAGCCTTAACCTTATATCCTTTATTCAGCATGTCATTCATATTGATTTTTATCCACGCGTTTGAGGTTTTGAAATTCAGATGCAATTCATTGCCATTCTCAAGATTCTGGAGGTTTTCTGCTAAAAGCCTTCCATTAGTTGATTGAGCGTTAATTTTTTCCGCTTTGACATGTTTAATATCTAAAGTCGCATTTGTTGTGTCAATATCAATATCTTTTGATATTAAATAGCTGGCTTGTATCCTTGCATTTTTTGTGTTCAGACTGATTTTATCACTATTTACCCCAATTATTTCAATATGCGCGTTTCTGGTTTTGCATTCAAAAGCTTCGGATATTGTGTCTTCTACATAAATCTTTCCATTGGAAGTTGAGAATTTTATGTTTTTAAATTTGATAACCGGGACAAAAACCTCATGTGCTACACTAACATTGACAGCCTTATTTATCTTAATTAAAAATTTATTTTCGTCCTGAGTCACTCCCAGTATTTCATCTGCGTTGTTTTGAGGACTTCTTACCTTAGACCTGACGATTATTTTATTATCCAAGTGTTTCTTTACAATGATGTTTCCATTCGCCCCTTCAATCTCGACATCCATTCCCTCTGCCGCAATCCACTCGAATGACCTGTCTTCGACCTTGTAACTTCCAAACACATTAAATGCGTTAGTGTCTATAAAACTACCAACAAAATCCACCATTTTATCTATTATGCCATAGGTAGTTACAGCAACGTTTTTGCCCAACTTTTCAGCTTTATCAACAAAATCTTCTACCGACTTATCAAAATCGCTCTGTTTATAAGTTTTGATATTTTCTTTAAATTCCTTTTTCCAATCCTGCATTTTTTCCTTTACTTTTTCAACTTCAGATTGAAAATTAACCTGCTTTTGCTGCTTTGTATATTCTTCTCTAGGAGCCCCCTGATTACCGCTATCTAGAGCTTCTAATAACTTTGCGGCTTCCTCGCCTGATATTTTTCCTTCCTCCAGCATTTTTAATATTAGTAATCTTTCTTCGCTTAGCGCCATAATTATAACCCCTCCCGATTAAGGTTCTTTTAAGTATAAGTCTATATTAAAACCAATTAATTATTACTTTTACTTTCCTGAACTTAAGTTTAATCATTCTTTAAGTAAATTTACTGCTTCTTCAGCAGAAATTTCGCCTTTATTGAGCTTATCCAATATATCCTTCTTTTTATTTAAAACAGTTATGTCCTGCTCCTGTTGATGGCCTAATGCGTTAGCCACATCCTCAAGCCTGTTTTTTACAGTAGGATATGATACTCCCAATTCCTTTTCAACCTCTTTGATGTTTCCTCTGCATTTTATAAATACATCTATAAATGTCTTTTGTTCAACAGTCAATTTACAGAACTTGCACAACTGAAAGTTTCCTTCTATACTTGTTCCACAGGTTTCACACCCTATTTTTATAACGCTGGTATCGCTACCGCAGACAGGACATCTTCCAAGTACTTCCCTCGCCATATAATCACCTCTTAATTTTTTTAACTATATCGATGAATTTATTTAAAATTTTTAATTATATAATTAATATATTATTAATTTTACTCATTGTCAATAGAATTATTAATATTATTAATATAAGAATTAAAAATATTAATATCCATAGAAGGTTTTTCCTATTCTATTAACCAATAAATATCAAACCATTTTCCATACAAGTGATGAAATCAATTTTTCGACGTTTTCCTTTAAAATCAACTTCGATAACAGTATTATTATTTCCACCATTATCCACCGAGACTACAACACCTTCACCAAACTTTTTATGGACAATGATTACTCCCTCTCCTATTTCGCCTAACGCGTCATTTCTCAAAAGTCCCATAACCTCTTTAGTAAATACTGATCTTTCACTGTATTGGCGGTTCTTAGTCTGAGGACTCACCAAATAAAGATATTTTTTTGCTCTCGTCATACCTACATAAAATAATCTTCTTTCCTCTTCTAACAGCGAGTTGTCTTTTCTTTTATCAGCCAGCTCTAAAGCTCTTAGTCCCGGTATTTCCGACTCTGTCAAATCCGCCATTATAACGCAGTCATACTCAAGACCTTTAGCTGAATGCATAGTCGTCAATGTAACACATTTTCCTTGACCAACATTTTGGGGATTATCAATCAGAACCTCCAATTGCGCAAGCCTTTCTAAAAACGTTGGAATATTCATGCATTTTAAAGATAAAGTCTTTAAAATTCCAAATAAATTATAAAGGTATTCAAATGAAACCCCTGTATTATCACAATAATCTTTAACATTTTCAAAATACAAAAACACTTTGTCTATATAATCTAATGCCTCAAATGGCTGCATTTGCGCCAGTCTGTTAAACTCAAATTTGAGTTCAACTAAAACATTTACCTGGTATGATTTCAGTTCTCTATTTTTTAAAATGCCATCAATCACCGACTTTTCATAACCTGATTGTATCGCTTGTTCAAGCATTGATTTCGAAATGTACCTATTCATTTTGTAGTAAATTCTAGTAAAGGCTTCAATATCGTTCTGATTCTGGGAAAATCGCATAAACGCAAGAATATCCGAAACTAACCAATGATTAAAGAAAAATAATCTGTTTTGTTTTACTTTAAGATTAATTTTATTGCGTTCAAGCGCATCGAGAATTGGAATGGATGAGAGGTTATTTCTATAAAGAACAGCTATATTTAATACATCCCTCTCTTTGAGTTTATCCTTTATTGTACTTAGTATAAAGTCCAACTGCCGATTATCATCCTGAACTTTAATCAGAAACGGATCGGCTTCGCTTTTGTTTATTGTGTAATGATTTTTGTCAAACCTGTTTTTATTAGCTTTTATAAATTTACTTGTTATTTCAACTATATTGTTACTTGAGCGATAATTTTTCTCAAGCTTAAAAAGCTCACAACCTTGAAACTGTTCTTCAATATTTAATATGTAATCCGGTTGAGCTCCTCGAAATCCATATATTGACTGATCATCATCCGCAACAATAAATATATTGCAATTCTTTTTATTGACAAGAAGTTTTAATATCTCAAACTGTATCTTTGAGATATCCTGACCCTCGTCTACTTGTATATATCTGTACTTATTTTTATAATAGTTTAATATTTCCGGACATTTTTTTAATATGGAATAAGCATAAGTCAGCATATCATCAAAGTCCATCAATAATCTTGTTTTTTTATATTCTTCATAGGAATTAAAAATCTTATCAAAATTTTTAATTCCGGCATAAGAGTTTTCCAATTCCTTAATCATTTTATTTTTAACTAGACCAACCGCATTTATCAGGTTTTCCAGTTCATCATCATTTAAGTTAGAGCCATTAGCGCTAAAGTAGATACCTCTAATTATCTTACGTTTGCTCTCTTCGCTTTCTTCTTCTCCCTCAATTCTTTTCAATCTTTTGCCTTGTTTTCTCTCATAATCCCTGACTACCATGTTACAAAAGCTGTGGATTGTTGAAAAGCGAACCTTATGGTTAATCTCTGAACCAAATATGTTATTAAACCTATGTTCCATTTCATTTTTTGCTGACCTGTTAAAGGTCAACGTAAGGATATTTTCTGGCTCCACTCCAGACATAATCAAATAAGCAGTTCTTGCGGTTATAACTGTAGTTTTACCCGAACCGGGACCCGCCAGTACAAGAGCTGGTCCAGTTTTATGATAAACTGCCTGAATTTGCTGCTCATTTAGGTCTATTCCAAATTGACTTTTAATATAATTAAATAATTCCAATAGATATACTACCTTTCAGTATATGGATTATACGTACCGCCATTGAATATTTAAATTAATACTATTTCTTTAAAAACCACTCCCTGCAAGTCTTTAATCTTAAAGGTATCCTTCTCAAGAATTCCGTAAGAATTAGGCGCATTTTCTTTGGGAAATGTAATAGAACCAGGATTAATAATAAATACCTCGCCCTTTTTCTCTGCTTTTGGAATATGGGTATGACCATACACAAAAACATCCCCTTGACCAAGATTAGGCAAATTCTGTTCATTATAGATATGTCCATGAGTTAAAAAGATTCTTTTGTTTCCAATCAGCATAGTTGAATATGTTGACATTATCGGAAAGTTAAGAACCATTTCATCAACCTCGCTGTCGCAATTTCCACGAACTGCGATTATTTTATCAGAATAACAATTCAGAAGAGCCGCAACCTCCTTCGGATTGTATTCTACAGGCAGAGGATTTCTCGCCCCATGATATAACTCATCGCCTAAAATCACAATGTACTTTGCATTTTCATTTTTAAATATCTCTATAGCCTTCTGGGCGTAAAACAGTGATCCATGTATATCGGATATAAATAAAATCTTCATCAATTATTCTCCCAAAATCAAAATTATAATACGACGCTACTAACTAATACCAATTAGCCGCTAATATCCCAATATATTCTTTTAAGGACAGATTAATATTAGATAATGCGTCAGCTGATGGTATCAGGTCGTTTATAAAAAAACGCCTGTGTATATTCGTCTTATAATCGGTTGGATATGGCGTCACTGACATTTTAACCTTTTCAAACTGCCTAACAGCCCTTTCCATATGAAATGCGGATGTGACAAGTATTGGTCTGTAAAACCCATATTTAGAAACAATCTCTTTAGAAAGTTGAGCGTTTTGTGTAGTATTCATGCTTTTGCTCTCTAGTATTATCTTATCTTCAGGAATCCCCAGCCCTTTAAGAATGTTTTTCCCAACCACTGCGTCCGAACCGGTAATTCCTTCAATAGAACCTCCAGAAATAATAATAGGAACATTGAGTTTATAATACAGTTGAGCGCATGTCAATAAACGATTTGCCGAATAGCCTGTTAAATTACCCAAGCCATTTACATTTGGTGTATCAGATGTAGCTCCACCGCCGAGCATGATAATTACATCGCCATTTATCTGAGACGGAGGACTATATTTACTCTCTAAAGTATGAATCAAACTGTCTCCAATCAGTGGGATCGACAATATATAGAGAACTATGGTTAAAGCAAGAAACACTACTTTTGATTTAGATTTTTTCCTAAAGGCTAAAATGGATGCGATCATTAGCGCAATAATAAAAATACCGGGCGGTAACAAAAATGTTTGGTACAGAAATTTAACAAAATGTATCAATGATTATACTCCCTCTTAATTTAGTTATAATTGTTTAAAATTATTATAATACATACACTACCAAGTTTACAGTAAAAATATTTATATCCAATATTGTATAATTTTAACCAAAATAACTCAATCTTCCCACACCATTAATATTCTTGCAGCAATATTATCATATCGTTACGCCTATCAAATCTATATCTAAAAATAGATGAATTAATGACTGTTTTTATGGCCGCTTAATTTGAAGTGGGAAAGTTGAGTAAATAATTTTAATAAAATTTAAAACATAAGTTGTATATGTTTTATTGATTACTGTATAATATAAATGTTCAAGATAAAATTTAGGAGGAATTATAATGGGTAAAGGCGGTTTCCCCGGTTTTGGGGGCAATATGAATAATTTGATGAAACAAGCTCAGAAAATGCAAAAAGATATGGAGAAAGTTCAGGAAGAAGTTCACCAAAAAACAGTTGAAGTAACTGCCGGCGGTGGAGCAATAACCGTTGTTGTTTCCGGTAAAAAAGAATTGGTAAAAATTGATATAAAACCTGAGGTTGTGGATCCTGAAGATGTTGAGATGCTTCAAGATCTCATAATTGCGTCGGTTAACGAAGCAATAAGAAAAGCCGATGAAATGGTTAGCTCCGAAATGAGTAAGGTTACAGGCGGGCTCAGCGGATTCCCAGGTCTATTTTAATATTGGGAGATAAACTTATGAATTATTATTCTGCTCCAGTAGCTAAGCTGATAGAAGAGTTTGAGAAACTTCCCGGCATAGGCCACAAAACGGCTCAAAGACTCGCGTTTCATGTTCTTAACTTGCAGCTTGAAAAGGTTGAAAGCCTAGCAAATTCAATAAGGGACGCAAAGCTCAACACCAAATACTGCTCAATCTGCAGCAATCTGACTGATATTGATCCTTGTAACATATGTCAGGGACATACAAGGGATCAGTCAATCATATGTGTTGTTGAGAATCCCCGCGATGTTGTTGCAATGGAGAAAACAAGAGAGTTCAAAGGGCTTTATCATGTTCTTCACGGAGCAATTTCTCCAATGGAAGGTATCGGTCCTGAAGATATAAAAATTAAAGAACTGCTAGGAAGAATCGGACAAGACACTATTAAGGAAGTTATACTCGCAACAAACCCTAATATTGAGGGTGAAGCAACCGCGATGTATATATCAAAACTCTTAAAGCCTCTTGGAATCAAAACTACACGTATTGCGCATGGTTTACCTGTTGGTGGAGATCTGGAGTATGCAGATGAGGTAACCTTAGCCAAAGCGCTTGAGGGACGTCGAGAACTGTAAACATGAATTGTAATTGTATTATATTAAACTTTTATATTGATGATGCCGCCTGTGAGATAACTGATTTTCATATACCTCACAGGCGGCATCTTTAGCATTATGCAGTGATTTTCATTATTTGGACAGTAGAATAATCCTGTGAAACTTTACTAAAGTGTCTTGCCGCAATAATTACATCATTCATGTTAATGGAGCCATCGCCGTTTAAGTCGCAGCTAGCATTGTACCTAGATTCAGTAGATATTGAATTAAACACCTTCGAAATTTCCATAATATCCTTCATATTGATAGCATCATCCTGCGCTCCGCTGGATGGGATATCTCCCGCCCACATTTGCGCAGGCGCGGTTTGACTTGCGATTGTATAAGAATAACTGCACTGCAGGTTTTGTATGTATCTTGCTAAAAATCCAGGCTTACTTATCTTCAAGTTAAATGTGGCAGGTTTTACAGAAGAAGTTATTTTTATATTCGGAATGCTAAAATAACCCTTATTATCTGTTACAGCGGAATAAGTAGTACCTTCAACCGCAACAGTAAAACCAGCCTTTAAATCTGAAGTTGTTCCTTCTGCAACTGTTTCAGGCGATACATAGCCCGAAACACTGCTCCAATCAATTGGCAGCCCTGTAGCAGGAGGAGTTGCGGTTGTAGGCGTAGGTGTTGATGTTGGAACTGTAGTAGCTGACGGCGGTTGAGTAGATGGTCCTGTTCCGTTTGGCTCAATTCCATAGACCAAAGAGCCGTCATTATAGACCGGGATGTTGGGATTATCTTCTGTTTTAGCCGCAAATCCTTTATAAGAGAAATCATTTGTTCCATCCCATTTGATTCCGGCAGGTCCCGATAATATAATCTGAGCTTCTTTTCTAAAAGATGTTGATCCTCCAGGCACAACAGTTACTCCGTTAAAGTCAATAAGAGCATAGTAAATATGTTTTGCTTCATCATATGGGAATACCCCCGCTGATTTTCCGCCTTCAGAGTAGTTTATTGTTACTGTTACATCTTTTGCTGTATATCCTGCAGCGTATAGTTCAGACAAGTCCATAAAATATTTGAAAGCTAGCTTATTGTATGCCCTTGCCGGCCATGCGGATTTATTATATAACATTAGCCTTAAGTCTGTTTTGCTGTCTGATACTGTCGCGGAACCGCTTATATATACTTCAAGTCCAGGCTTTTCAATTGCGTTAAAGTCCTTGATAGGCTCGCCGCCATACTTTTGATACATCCTTGCTAAAATTCCAGTAAATCCAGCATTGTAATCACAAGCCACCTCATTGTCTGTATAATTGTTGGTTGCATCCGTGTAATCATCTGACGCATCAGGTCCGCCAACCAATGCTCCATAAAGAATATGTCTGTGATTCGGAGGCTCGTTAAAGTTGTCTCCCCAAGAACCATGAGCTCCTCTGTGATGAGGATGAACAGGAGGATTTACTCCAAAACCGCAAACATAACTTCTTCCAGAGCTTCCTAAAGCATAATCTATCTGACTCTTTGCAAAAGCCCGGTATGTATTAACTTTTGAGGCGGTACAGTTTGACCAGTCCGCATAAACATCTGCAATAAATGCCGCTGTTGTCGCGTATCTTAATGAACCCCAAGTATCAATATATACCATGCCTTTCGGAGAATAATTAGCCTTTTCACTTCCCACGCCAGTTGTCAACCAATCCAGATTCCTTTCCATTATTTCCTTATATTTATCTTTATTAGTTATCCTAGCCAATAGCAACGCCGCTCCAATATGTACGTCGTCCCAACACTGAGTCCACTTATAACCTATTGTCTGTGTGCCAACCTCTACCTTCCAGTTCGGCGCGTAGGATTCAGCCTTATCTATATATGTAGAATCCCCTCCTGCCATGTAAATCCAGCATCCTGCCCAAGAAAGTTCATCCCACCAACCGGACCATGACCTATAATAATTATCTGCCACAGGCGAATACCCTGCGTCACTTTTTGTTGATTCAGCAAATGTATAGAGTTCCTTTGAATGTTTTAAGCAATTAGCTGAAAAAGTCGGATCCGAATCCATAAATACAACTGAAGTTGCCGCTAGAGCCGCAGATGTTTCAGCAACAACCGTTGATCCTGGATTAGATGAAGTCAATTTGTAAGCCGGCCTCTTCATCTGCATTACTTCAGGCGGTCCCCACCAGTTATGATCCGCTATGCCGTCCCCAACCTGGAAATAATACTCGTTAGGTCCTGTGTGACACTTGATCAAATAGTCAGCCGCCCACTTAATATCGTCCATAATATACTTATATTGACCGCTTTTTACATACGCGTCTTTATTTTCATAGACGCTCCATGCAAGCATTGCTACCGAATATGACATTGGAAGATTGAATTTAACATGATCTCCAGCGTCAAACCATCCTCCTGTAAGGTCTACCCCAACATCTGCTCCATCAGTTAAAGCAGCGTCTCCACGCCAATTGTCTCTCTTATCAGCAGGCAATTTACCCGAACGCTGAAATTCATAAAAAATCAAAGCTTTTTGCAACGCTTCCCCATAGTTATAATCCGAAGCCGCCACAACCGGCGCCTGAGGAACAAGTAAACTTACAAGAATAGCAATCACAACAACAATAGATATTGTCCTTTTCATAAACCTACCCCTTTCTACTTGATATTATTAAAATAAATTAAATAAAAAGCAATTAATCTTTTACATTTGCCTATCGCAAAAAACGTTAAAGCGTTCGTTATTTTGCTCCGTCAAATGTAAGATTAATAGTGCTTTTTATATATATAAGTTGCGAAGAAGATTTTACATTAAAAATGCAGTTAGTTCGTCTGCATTTT
>JAUZPS010000169.1 GCA_030705945.1 Bacillota bacterium | reverse complement strand
GACAGAAGGTCAGGAAAAACTCAAAAAGGCCAGGGTACTGGTAGCGGGGAGTGGAGGTTTAGGCTCTCCCGCTCTTATGTATCTTGCTGCGGCAGGTGTTGGAACTATTGGACTTGTGGATTTTGACTCAGTGACAATATCCAATCTGAACAGGCAGGTGCTGCATTTCACCGAGGATGTGGGGAAGAGAAAAACTGATTCGGCGAAGGATAAACTTAATAAGCTCAATCCGGAAGTCAATATTATAAAGTTCGATAAACGTATTGATATTGATAACGTTGAGGAAATTGTATCTGAATTTGATGTTGTAATAGACGCAACGGATAATTTTACAGCAAGGTATCTTATAAGCGACTGCTGTTATTTCATGAATAAACCGTTGGTCGAAGGAGCAGCTGTGGCCCTTGATGGCGTGCTTATGACAATAATTCCTGGCAAAACCCCATGTTACAGGTGTCTATATCCTTACCCTCCTGAGGATGGAAGCCTTCCTACCTGCAGCGATGTTGGAATTCTTGGGGCGGTGACAGGGGTGATTGGTTCCATGCAAGCCTTAGAGGCTATAAAGGTTGTTGTTGGTATGGGAGAGACGGTTTCAGGAAGGATACTTACCTTTGATGCTCTAAACAGCAGCTTCCGAGACGTAAAATGGACAAAGCGTGAGACCTGCCCGTTATGTGGAAAGAATCCTCAAATTAAAGAGCTTGTTCAGTATGAGGTTAAGTGCAGAATTAAAGGAATTGAATAAAGATAACTGTCTTTTATAAATCAAGGTATATGTTTCGTGATTTTAAAAGTTAATATAATATGTTTATCACGAAACATATATATTTTGCAATAAACATTTTACATCCATTTTTTATATTGCA
This sequence comes from Bacillota bacterium, assembly GCA_030705945.1. Lineage (GTDB taxonomy): Bacteria > Bacillota > Clostridia > Acetivibrionales > DSM-2933 > Pseudobacteroides. Next base: position 7,797 of record JAUZPS010000169.1, on the reverse strand, counting down.
AAATATATACCTTGATTCATAAGTTGCGAAAAGTTCAGCTTTGATAGTAAAATGCAGATGTATTAACTGCATTTTTAATGTAAAATCTTTTTCGTAACTTATATAATAAGTGATTTAAACTGCTTCAAATGTAAAAGATTAATTGCTTTTTATCTAACTGCTAATTATATAAAATTAAGGCGCTTGTATGTTTTACCATATAAGTACCTTAATTTTATATTTCAATCTGTTAAAGTTTAATTATCTCACCTATTAACACATATGGACTGGAGAATCAGTAGGACTAACGTCAGGATTAGTAATGATCTTATTAAAGTAGTTTGTTAAATAGATTACATCTTTCATATTAATTGATCCATCATCATTCAGATCGCATTTAGGATCGAAGTCCGGGTCCTTATAGGTTTGATTGTAATGAGTAATTATTTTCACTAAATCCCTCCCAAATATTTTTTACTCCCTACTGCTTCCAGATTAAGGTGTATATTCTTCTACCTTGTTGGATATATTTGAATTAGTATCAATTCCAAAAATCGCATATAATTTATCATTCACACACGCAGCATTTAATGAGGTTCTTGCATTGTTTATGTTGGCTAAAGTTGTCCATGCATTGGTAGAAGGATCAAATACTTCGGTCTTGCTGCTAACTCCTCCCGTTGATTGAGTGCCGCCTATAGCATATATCTTGCCATTATATGTAACACATGCCAACTCATCTCTGCTTGTTGGCATTGATGCTTTTGTCGTATCCCAAGTATCATTAAATGGATCATATACCTCAACAGTACTGCATTTTGCGTTTGCAGCATTCCTTCCGCCAATTACGTATATTTTTCCGTTATATGATACAATTCCAAAAGAATGCCTTGATGTTGGCATGCTTGTTTTTGTCTTCCATGTGTTGGTAGTCGGATCATACTCTTCCACAGTGCTCACTGTAGTACCGTTACTAATCCCTCCAATAGCATATATCTTCCCATTTGCTGCCGCTACACCTAAGCTGTGTCTTGATGTAGGCATATTAGCTTTATTAGTCCATGTATTGGTACTGGGGTCGTATTGTTCAACACTGTTCAAAGATGATGAATTAAATCCACCAACAACATAAATCTTATTGATCAATGTTGCAGCTCCAGCTTCAATCCTTGAATTCGTCATATTAGCTTTTGCAGTCCATGAGTTTCCATTTGCAGGGTCGTAAGCTAATAAGGTATTCTGAACAACAAAATTCTCATCATATCCTCCAGCAACATAGATTAGATTGTTGTAACTTGTAGAAGCGGAATTAACCCTATATATAGGTACATTTGCTTTGTTAACCCATGTACTTTGTGATGTTCCAAGCGCGTAATCCAGATACGTTGTTGTTGCGCTGCCGTCTGCAGTTTTGGATAAGGTACCTGTATTTGCAAGAACAGTTCCACTCGAGTTGATAAGGGAGAAATTCTTTACAGTTACTGGCTTACCATCTGCCGAACTATCAGTTACTATCAGATACCAGCGTTTTGTTGTTCCAGTTGCAAGATTATTGTTTTTCACTAGATCTGAAAAGTCGAGAGTAAATGTTCCATCACAGATTGTATTTCCAGTTCCATTCCCAGTACCATCGAAAGCATAATCATACGGATAATCTTGGCTATACCCACACTGATAACCTCCACCACAATTATGCAACGCTGTGAATGTCTGGGTTTTGATCGGAGTAGTTGAGTTTGTATCAGAGTAACCGAGTTCTACTTCCATCTGACTGCGCTTGCTATGGCTCACAGTAAACTTTGCCAATAGGGAAGGATTATAAGAGTCTTTTGCAGTAATCCAGTACATTTCATTATATTTATCACTGTAATATACAAAAACACCTCTTCTGCTATAAAATGTAGGCGCGCCTGTAACAGAGGAAATCTTATTTAAGGCATCATATGCAATCCAGTAAAATCCATTGTCTCCGTCATTAACACCCCATGAGTTAGCAATCTTAAATGCGCCCTTTTCACCAATATCTACTATTCCATTACCGTTGATATCCGTCCAAATGTTGTCGTTGTAACCTACAATTGTCATTTGGTGAGCGCCGCTGTACGATTCTTGAGAGCTATTTAGAGCTTCCGCATAACAGATTTGTTTACCTACAAAAGCATCATCTGCAGTGGTTGCAGGATCGTTACCTATATACTTATTCTTCCAAGAGAAAATAAAATTAGCAAATGAAAGAACATATCCATTGTTGAGATAATTTTTGACCAACGATAAATCAGGATCTGTTTCACTTGTTATTGGCTTATCATCATTATTTGAGCTGTCATGGATCTGGAGGGTTCCAGATTGATCCGCTCTATATCTGATTGCATTCGTCCATGAACTGTTTGATGCGCACCACTTTAAATAATTGGAGTCATAAGGGAAGTCAGCCCAAAGGACGGCGCCATCATCCGTAAGAAGACTATATGCGCTAAAAATATTTATACCCTTGTCCTGGCCTAAATTTAGTAAGTTGTATGTCCAGCCTGGAGAAAATTTCTTGGTGCTTGAGGTATCATTTTTAGCATCCCAATTCCTTACAAGTCCAGTCATATGTGTAAATTGGTAGTAAGTGGATGAGAAAGTGCAACAACTTCCTAGAGGGAGTTGGCTTCCAATAGGAGGGAAACATGCTAATGTACTGTTGTCTACAAAAGAAGGCAATACTGTTGAAGTAGTTGAAGTAGTCGAAGTTAACGATGATGCTGATGTTAAGCTGGCTTGTGTACTTATTTCCTTCCCCATGGGAACTGCAGTATTGGTATCAATTTGTGGTCGACCTTTTAGTTTTAATTCGTTATTAATACGTTTGATTCAAGTATATGTTTTATGATTTTAAAGCTAATGTAAAATGTTATTATGAAATATATAATAAATGCCAACTGTTTATAAAAATATAGAAATGCATCCTTTTCATATGAAGTTACCATCTATTAAAACCCTGTCAGTGAGCCAGATATTCCTCACTAAGGAATAATGCTTCATTCTCTACAAAAGTCTTCTTTTTCATACTGCCTAAGTGGAATAATAAATTATTATGAGGTATAATATGGTAAAGCTAATAATTTAAAATAATCATTATGAGGATAAGAGACAGGAATTGGTGACAAAATGAAAGATCCAAATAGAGTTTATTGGAACGAGCAATTTAAAATACTACAGGATACCTGGCCGAAAACAAATAATTTTGAAAAGTGTGTTGAAATATGCTTAACTCTGCATGAAATGGTCCACTCTAGAGAAGTTGCTCATTCGGAGTATTGGTCATTTGAAGATGAATTGTGGAGTGGGATGAGTGAAGAGTCTTTCAGAAAAGCTTTTAAAGGTGAACAATCAATAGCATGGAAGCTTTGGCACTCAGCCAGAATTGAAGATATAACAATGAATATTTTGATTAAAGATGAACAACAAGTAATCAATAGCAACAATTGGCTTCATAGGTTGAATATAAAAGCTCGCGATACTGGAAATGCCATGAATGAGGAGGAAATTGAGGCTTTGAGTAAAACTATAGATATGCAAGAGTTGTGGGCATATAGGTTGACGGTTGGGCTCAAGACAAGACACATCATAAAATCCTTTAAACCGGAAGATCTGAAGAAAAAAATCGAGCCTTCCAGATTGCAAAGAATAATAGATGAGGGAGCAGTAGTAAGCGAAGCAAAAGGACTTATTGACTACTGGGGTAAGAAGACATATTCAGGCCTTCTTCTCATGCCTGCCACTCGGCATATATTTGTTCATTTAAATGAGGCTTTTAGGTTACTTGGGAAAGAGGAAAGGCGCTAAGGAGCCAAAAAGTCCGCTATTTGGAATTTCTTCTCAATTGGCGGACCTCTTTCATTATTTGTTTAATTTATCTTATCATGAATATTGTTATGGCAGGTTTTCAAAGACAACCATATCAATAGCTCATTCTCTTTTGTTTTATAACTACAAGCGCCACTGCAAGCATTGCTAGAGCAAAACCAATCATTATCAGCATATTTATAAATATTGGGGTCATATTTTCCATGTTGAAGTTAATCATATTCGCTATAATATCATTGGATTTGACATACCAATAATTCGGCGTAAAGTTTGCGATAGTTAATACTGTTTTACCAAGCAATTCCTGAGGAACAAACACTCCGCTTATAAAACATGTGCCCAAAGAAATAACATTTGTGGCCGCAGACATTGCTGCCCTGCTCTTAATTACATTTCCTATCAGAAAGCTTATACTTAAAGCTGCTATGGTAAATACAAGGGAGTTTAACAAAAATAACAAGCCCCTTGCAGTGAACATAAAGCCACCGTACATTATGATGCTGGCAAAGATCATAACAAACCATGCAAGAACCGCGTAACTTATATTTCCTAGTATCATTTGGAAATTCATGCTTTTTAGCTTTGTTGGCGAGCAAAGATTTCTCTTTTTCAGGTCTTTATTATTAAAGACAATCATAACTGAGCAAACTCCCAAAATCAATATTGCAAATATTGAATAAGCCAAAAAATTATAATAAAACTGACACTTTTCTTTTGTGGACTTCTCAGCCATAGATACGTTTAACTTAACATCGGCTTTTTGCTCCAAATCTTTATCAACATAAGAAACTATTTGTTCCATAGGCGCGCTATTTAAATATCCGTTGTAGGTTTTTACCGTGTTTAAGTATTTGTTGACTAAGCTATCCACATATACTCCGCTTGCTGACCCTGGTAAAGTGGTCTTTTCCAGTTGAACCTGCTTTTTTGCAAGGAGTCCCTCAGTAAAACCTGCAGGAACTTTAACTATATACTCCACCTGTTTAAAAAACAAAGCATCCTGAAGTTTTTGGGTATCATCTTTAATGTCCACTATGTTTGTATTTTTGTCAAGATACCCCTTTAAGCCTTCCACGAGCTCAGAATTTTTATCATGGTTTATAAAAGCAATATTGACCTTGGTTCCTGTAAAGTTTGTATCTGTGGGATCATTATAAGTGTAGGTAAGAGCTATGGTCAATCCGAAAAACACCGCCATATAAATCATTATCTGAGTTAGATGTTTATAAATAACTTTGAAAAAAGCTTTATAGACTTGCATATTTCTGCCTCCTTAAAACGAAGTAGGTACTTAAGCAAAATATTATTGAAAAGCCGCAGAGCATCAGTATGTCCTTGAAAAATTGCGTGTGTGTATCATAATAATATAATGCGTAAAATGAGTCGGTTATCAGATTTGCAGGGTTAAGATATCCTATAATAGGAGCATTTGAGCTAATTATATATTTCATTTTATCCACCATTAATCCTGATAAAAACGACATAGCCATTGAAAGCGAGATAAGAACTCCTATCTTAATTCCTTCTCCATTTTTAATTATAGAAGCAAAGAAAGCGCCGAATAAAACCCCTGTAATTGTTGCAATAGCGCATGTAAGTAATACATAGCCCACTTGATTTCCAAAGTCTATTTTCAGTATTGAAGTCAGATATCCTATCAAAACGAGTATTTCCAAAAATTGAACTGTAAAAGCCGCAGACATGGAGGCAAAAAACACCTTCATCTTGTGTGTCGGAGCCATATTAACCCTTGCCCCCTGCGTAGACTGATTGGCTTGTATGGCAACAACTTCTTTCAGACCCCAAAAGCTCCCGTACAAGCAAGCCATCGCAATTAAGGCAAAAAAATAGTTTAAAGTGTTATTAGGAGCAGACCTGCTGCTCGAAACCTCCTTAAGATAATCATTTCTGTCAGAAATACTATCCATGAGCCCGTTTTGAATTGCAGCGCGATTTTTACTGGCAATTGTTCCTCCGGTAGATGCTGATTGTTCAAAATCATCCAGAAAACCTTTTAATATGGTCTGATTTAATCCTGACTTATTTATTACAAGCTTGATCCCATTATCAAAATTGATGTATCCTTCAATTTTACCGTCGTCGAGAAGTTTATCCGCATCTATCTTTGATACATATTTTATGTCAAATAAGTCATCCTTTCCTTCATTTTTATGATTATTTGAAATTGAACTAATAACTTTGATAAAATCTGTATTTTTATAATATTCAGCATTATTGACAATCCCAATTTTGATTTTTGAAAATTTTACCGCTGTTGTTATGTTTGAAAACGCCAAATTGAATAATGTTGCCAGAATTATCGGAAATAGCAGTGTCCAAAACATCAGTTGCTTATCTCTTATGATACATTTAAGTCTATACTTATAATTATGATAAAACATTATAACCCTCCTCTTTAATATCAGTCTCTAAGCTCTTTACCCGTTATCTCAAGGAATACATCGTTTAATGTCGGGGGTTCGGAATAAATTTTTCCTATAGGGATATTTTTAGTTTTTAAATAATCCAGCAAAGCAACTAAATTGTTTTTGCCCCTGTGGGATTTTGCAACCAGTAAATTTTCATGAAATTCTGCTGAAATTATGTTCGGAAGCTTCCTGATTTCGCCCAGAATTTCATCATCTATTTTAAACATTTCAACAGTGAGCTTCTCACCTGAGTCTATCATGCCCTTAAGTTCATCATTGGTTCCTGTTGCTATTATCTTACCTTTGTCCATAATGGATATCCGTGAGCAGATTTGCTCAACTTCTTCCATATAGTGAGAGGTGTAAATAATTGTTGCGCCTTCTTTATTTAAGCGTTGTATGCCCTCCAATATATTGTTCCTGCTCTGAGGGTCAACTGCTACGGTCGGTTCATCTAAGATAATCAGCTTTGGCCTATGAGCAATGCCACAGGCAATATTTAATCTGCGAAGTAACCCACCGCTTAATTTTTTGGGGTAAAATTTTCTGAAATCATTTATCCCAACAAAGTCTATGGCTTCGTCTACAAGGCTGCTACGCTTCTTCTTGTCTAAAATATAAAGCCCGCAAAAATAATCAATGTTTTCAAAAACTGTTAATTCGTCAAATACGGCTACATTCTGCATTATGATGCCTATATTTCGTTTTATATCATAAGCATCGGGAGACATTGGTTTGTCATAAATTTCTATTGTGCCCTTATCATATTTTAGCAGTGATAAAATACAGTTGATTGCAGTTGTCTTGCCTGAACCGTTCGGACCTAAAAGGCCGAATATTTCTCCTTCTCTTACTTCCAGATTGAAATGATCTAACGCTATCAAATCGTCGTATCTTTTTACCAAATTATTAACCTTAATCACCATAAAGCTTCCTCCAAAATTTATTTATATTAGGTATATAAAAAGCACTATTAATCTTACATTTGACGGAGCAAAATAACGAACGCTTTAACGTTATTTTGCGATAGGCAAATGTAAAAGATTAATTGCTTTTTATATAGTATCAAAAAAATAACTGGTCGTTTCAAAAACTTGATATAATGGGTTTTAGTCCTATAAACTTGAACAAGGAATTTTTTGAAACGCCCTTAATAAGATTAACCATCATCCATTTCTTATCTTAATATTACTATTTTTATCTTCGCGTTATAAGTGAATAAACTCCAAAGAGAATATGACAAATGTCATAATTTATTTGATTTCATTAAGACGAAATGCTATATTAAAATCGTGAAAAAGATTTTACATAAGCAAATGAAGTTAAAGCATCTTCATTTGCAAAATAATATGGTGTTTTTCACGATTTATAGATCAAGGTATATGTTTCGTGATTTTAAGAGTTAATGTAAAATGTTTATCACGAAACATATAAATTAAAATCGTGATTGATAAATGAATACTCCAACATGATAAAGGTTTGGTAAATAGAATGAATAAGCTCTTAGATAAACTTATTATTTTTATTGTTTGCGCTG